>CAZWGK010000024.1:0-18480 GCA_964633685.1 uncultured Bdellovibrionales bacterium
TTCAGCTGTATGCATGGATAAAGATGTTGCTAAAAGATTACTTTCTGCAGCCGGAATACCTAACGCACCATTTGAATGTATCGAATCTCACCAGGTTTCCGAAGTTGATATTTCAAATTTAATCAACAAGCTCGGTCTCCCATTATTTGTGAAGCCTGCCAATCAGGGGTCTTCGGTTGGTGTTACCAAGGTGACTGAAAAGGGAATGCTAGATAGTGCTCTTAGATATGCGGCGGAGTTTGATAAGAAAATTGTTGTAGAGAGTTTTATAAAAGGACGAGAAATTGAATGCTCTGTCATGGGAAATGAGAAGCCGATGGCCTCGATCCCTGGAGAAATTCTTCCAAAGGCTGATTTTTATTCTTACGATGCAAAATACAGCGCAAGTAGCTCGTCGGAGACTCAGATTCCTGCTGCAGTAAGTGCCGAAATGATTGAGCAGATAAAAAGCTTGGCAATTTCATGCTTTAAAATCCTTCAGTGCGAGGGAATGGCAAGAGTTGATTTTTTTGTTCAAGACTCAGGACGAATTTTGGTGAATGAAGTAAATACGCTACCTGGATTCACCTCAATTAGTATGTATCCAAAGATGTGGGAAGCTAGTGGAATTCCACTTGGTAAACTTTTAAAAGAGTTGGTGAATTTTGCTATTAAAAGATCCGACCGAGAAGCCAAGTTGAAATTATCGCCGAGTTGAGCACAGCCTGTTATTTAAATTAGGTATAGCTGAGATTTTCAGAGGATTATTGCTATCTTGATATTTTTAGGCGAGGCTCTGAGAGTCCATGTCTGTGGATACTCTTGGGGAAGAGTTGGGAGGGATTTATTATTCGGAGATATTTATGAAATCCTTTCTCTCAGTCTTTGTGTTTTTATTTTTAAACCTTTGTGCAAATAGTTTTTCTTGGGCGATTCCTGGTGGATACTCGGAGGATTCTTTCCCCGATTTTAGAACCGGATTTAATTGCGCACCTCTATTTAATTCATCTGAAACAACCGCTCTTGTGGGTCGGATCGGCTGCGCTAGGGCAAATGGGATTACAGCGTGTGTTGTGGGTGAGGATGATGAATGCGGCACTGAGGCAGCCTTGAAGTTAGCCAATGAACAAACGGTCGGTTATAGCTACACAAAAAATACATTAGGAGCACTTGTTGTTTATGGAGATCGAGGGGTCATTGCTGGAACAACAAAAGGAGCATCGAGAGCTCAACAGTATGCTCTAAGCCAACGACTATATAAGAATTCAGATGGAGTTGTTATTCCTGCTGATGACAATATTGCGGGCAGATTCGCAAAGGCCACCTTGTTGTTTAATTACAAAAGTGGAGGCAAAAAATATGTGTTTCAGGATTCCAATTTTATTGTTGGCAAAGACTTAGATAATCAGACCTCTTTTTACGCTATTGTGACACCTGGTGGTGAATATGCCGTGGTTAAGTATATTAGGTCCGACGAGGTGGTTGAGCTTAAATGCTATAATGTCCCTGAATCCTTAATTGGGGGCTATTTAACCGTCCCGGGTTTGGCATTTTCTAATAATTAAATAGTTTTAAATACTTATTTAGGGGGCCACGAGCCCCCTTATTCTTTCTAACTGGCGGATATCATGGGTATTTCACTCCTATGAAATTTTCTTATTTTTTAATGCGACATTTTCGTACGAATTTTTCATAACGGTTTTACGAGGACAATTCGGGGGAATTACTTTGGGAGGTTATTTTAATTTTTGGAGTTAACTTTATGTCGTTTGTTCGTAATTTCACCTTGGGATTAACCGTTGCAACAGTTGGCGTATCCTCAGCGTTCGCTGCGCCGTTATCTGTTACCGTTGATAATTTTCCAGATCTAAGAACAGGATTCAGCTGTACCCCTCTTTTTGCAGGCGCAGCTACCACCGCGGAAGTTGGTCGAATTTCATGTGCTAAGGGTGCAAATAACACAACTTGCGTAATCGCTGATGAGCCGGGTGGCGGAACCAGAGCCGCAGCCAAGATAAGTGAAGAGAGAAGAATTACTGCTGGTGATGCTAGAGGAACTCATGGTGCCATGGTGATTTATAATCATAGAGGGCTTATCGCAGGCACAACGCGAGCCGCATCTAAAGCTCAGCAGAACGCCTTAAGGGCGAAAGCTTATAATGCTCCTGATGCCGTCGTAATGGCTGGTAACGAAGGAGGAGCTGGTCGATTTGCAAAAGCTACTGTGGTTTCTCCAATAAACGTTTTTGAAAAGCAATATCTGATTCAAGATTCAAATATTGTTGCAGGTAAGGACGTTGACGGAGATACCTCTTTCTATGCAATTGTGACCCCTGGTGGTGAGCATGCGGTCGTAAAATACATTAGAACTAGTGAAGTGATTGAAATCCAGTGTGCAAACGTTCCAGAGGAACTTTTAGGAAAATATCTGGTAGCTCCTGGTTTAACTTTTGTTAATAAGTAGATCGTCTCGCATAGGCTAAAAGGGGGGCTTTTGCCCCTCTTTTTATTTTCCGCCTAGTCTTTGATAAATCCCTCTCAAGTTATCAATAAAAGTTTGGCAGTTATTTAATATAAAGTTATATCGGTAATTGTGCCGCAGAGTAGCTAAAGCCTTGCGCATAATTGAGCCATCGTAACACCTGTCTTCGAATCGATATCTGTACTGATCTGGCGCCTCTGTAAACAGCCCCGACGGTCCCCAGCCAATGTTACTCTTAAGGTCCCCCCAAAAGAGATGTTCGTGTGAGAACTCCAAATTATTCTGGTCTAATCTAAGAAATTTGGCGTTGCTTGAAATACCAGGCACCCAAGGAGCCCACGAGAGTGCCCGTTTCCCAATTAGGGCACATTCAGAGCGAGGAGGCTCATGTAACTTCATATAACTCAACTTCTCATCCCCCGAATAGATAAGAGTTCGGCGTTCTTCCAATTCAGATTTCCGGCACTGCCTTATAACCATAGAGGCTCCTACTTAGTAATTTCACCAAGTAATCGCCGAATCTCGGAAAAAGTTGCTTAGAAATTTTAAATACTAATATTAATCAATTAAATCAGGTCTTTTTTGTTGAATATCAGACAGCCCAAGATAATAAGCACCGCTGAGTAAGAGAGTGAGTAGCTTAATGCAAAAATAAATTGAATGCTCGAAGCGCCCACCTGATAGGAGACTGCATTACTGATAGAAAGTTGATTCAAGTGCGGTAAAACTGAGTAAGCAAATTCCAGAGCTATGATAAGCCAGGCACTGGTTGATTCAGAGATTAGAACAGGAATGTAATCGACGGAGTGCCCAATGATGAACATACAGAAGGCGAATATTCCAACTAATGTTGGGGTGACCAATACTGCCGAGGCAAAAATTGTCAGAGCTGTAATTATAGTAGATTCAAAAAATATGAAGACGGACGCTTGAATAATAAACTGATTAACTACCCCGGAGATGTAGTAGGTAAGAAATGTCAGCACCGATGCCATAAAAAAATTCATTAGAGTTACAGATAGGAGTAGGCCCAGGTATTTACCAACTAAAAGCTCCCAGCGGGCAATTGGTTTGGCTAAGATATTATATGATGTTTTTTGTTGAATCTCTCTATTCATCAAGGTGGCACCGGCGATGATGGTCATTAGTGAGGTAAAGAGAGAGATTACAAACAGTCCGAAATCGGTAACCACTTTTGTAGGATCGCCCATGGTTACAGAGCCAAAAAGTCCAGAGATGCTGACCAAAATGGCGCCGAAGCCCAGAAGAGCTAATGCGAGTTTTCCTCTAATTGTCTCTCGAAGAGTGCTTAGGGAGATATTTAGAATGCCGTTCATACTGCTCCTTCTGCTTGAGATTCGTTTTTTACAAGTTGAATGAAAATATCTTCTAAGTTTGGTTTAACGTATCCATACCGCTCAATCGCAAAATTATTTGAAAGTGCCTGTTGAATTGCTGCCTCAGCATATTTTCTCTCTAAATATCTTATTTTCAGGAGGTGCCTTCCAGCATCTACTTCGGTGGAGTTAGATAAGGAATTGATGAGCAGTGGTTGATAGTCACCCTTCACGTTTATTAAGACCAATTCAAACTCCCCGGTTCCAAAGACGGATTGGTCTGTAATATCGAATATACCTTTAATTTTTCCTTTGGACAGGATCGATGCCCGATCACATAGGTATTCAACATCTGAGAGGATATGAGAGGACATGAATATGGCAGTGCCGGTCTTTTTTAAATTGAAGAAAATTTCCTTAAATTCTTTGCGGCCTATTGGATCTAAGCCAGAAAATGGCTCATCTAAAATAAGAAGCTTTGGCTCTCCAATTAAGGCTTGAGCTAGGCCTACTCTTTGAGTCCATCCTTTAGATAGCTGTCTTAGGGGAGACTTTTTGCGGTCACCCAATTGGAGTAGTTCAATGACTCTATTAATTCTAGTTCTAGCTGTGGCACCTACGATTCCGGAGAGGGCGGCGAATAGCTCAAGGGTCTCCTGAACTGTGAGATGGTCGTAGAAATATGGTTGTTCAGATAGATAGCCCACTGAGGTCCGAGCGTTTTTATCGGTTGAATCTATTCCGAATATTTTTATTTTTCCCGAATCAGGAATAAGTAAGTTCAGCACGCATTTAATTGTTGTAGTTTTCCCGCCACCGTTGTGACCTAGAAAGCCGAAGGTTTCACCGGGCTTCACGGTTAGCGTTATCTCTGATATTCCACGAAGCCTTTTAAGCCCCCAGTTGTTACGATAATTAAATGAAAGATTGTTGATTTCTAGTGCGTTATCCATGGCTCTATCTCTCTGATATTTGTTTCTCGATATCTTCGGCTCGGCGAATAAAGGTTTGTTGAGCTACCCTATTTGGTATCTCCGAAGCTAGGTGGCGAAGAAAAAGCGCTGCCTCTTCTGGATTTTCTCCAATAGTCGCTATTTTCTTTGCGGCGATTGTTCCCATCATGGGTGGGGCATCAGGCAGCGTGGCTCCAATTTTAAAATCTTCGATGGCCTTTTCGGGCTCATTGCTAACGGTATATCTGAGAGAGCCTCGTAGAAAATAGAAATACCAGTCGTTGGGATTATGAATGATTGCCTTAGCTAGTAACTTATAAGCCTCTTCAGGTTGTTGTGCCTCCCAGCCTAAAATGAGTGCTCCAAACTGGTATGCTTGTTTGTTTTTTGGATCTAGATCCGTGACTAAATTTATCATGTAAGACAACCATCTGTAGTCCTGGTCTGATCTATAGTGTTTCCCAAAATAATTCTGAGAGTAGAACCAAATCATGTGAGCCAAAACATTGTCGTATCCGAAACTCAGAAGTTTGACCGCCTTGGGTTGTGGAAGGTATTGAACTTCTTCTGTTCGGTCCTCGGAAATACTGCTGGCCTCGATTTTGTCTAGGAGTTCTTCTCTTGTTTCTGTTAGAAACTTTCGAGTGAATACTGTTGTTGATGCAAGGATCAATAACGCTAATGTCAGATTTATTAGTTGAACCAAGTTTCACCGAGCTTGTTTGATATTTGAATAATTATTCCGAGTATTACTAATTTAGCGCAAGTTGATTTTTTTCAAGTGAGTCTAAGATTCGATAACTCCAATAGGCGCTTAAGACTTTCTTTACATAATGCCTGGTTTCTTTGAAGTTAATCATTTCTACCCAGAGCTCCTCAGAGGTGTTTGGATATCTTTTTAGCCACCGATCCACAGCCTGACTACCAGCGTTATATCCAGAGATTACTAGGTGCCAGTTATTGTCATACTTATCAAAGAGTCTTCTTAAATGGCTCGCCCCGAGTTTTATATTTTCGGCCGGAGAAAATGCCAGCTCTGGGGCATTTATCTTAAAGCCTTCAAAGCCCTCCAATTCGGCTGTGGCGGGCATAAGCTGCATGAGTCCCATGGCACCCACCCTTGAGATTGCTAATGGATCAAATGTGCTTTCAGTGCGGGTAATCGCCATTAAAAGGTATTTGTCTATTCCATTCCGACGGGCTTCTTTTGCAAAAATATCCATGTGCTCGCGTGGGTAGAGAATGGGTAGAATATCGGCGAGGCACTCTCGCTCCATGGCAGCATATATTCTTGGAGAGTTCCTAATTTCTTTTATCGCAGTGGTAGCTCCGCCGAGACGCAAGGCAAACATGGCCCTGCTGTAGACGTGTTGTCGAGTAGCTTCTCTGGCAGGGAGGGCTAAATTAATTTCATCTTCAAACAGATTTAATAGTCCTAATTGAGCCAATCGACCAATCTGAGATTGATTGGGAATACTGATAGGTGAGGGTGAGAGGCCACAACTGGAAATTTTATAGTTTAGGGTGTGGGGAATGGCACTATCAGGGGTGTCCACATTAGCGCCCCTAAAAAGCCAATAGTAGTAGTGTCGAGCATCCCAAAAATATGGAGTATGTGCAGCGGGCTTTATATTTCTGGTCTTATCTAACCAATAAGAGATAGCCTCTGAATCATAATAGCTTTCGTTATTATTTATCTTTTTCAATCTCTGCAGAGTTTGAGCTGCATTTGAAAATTCCTTCGCCTTAATCTGTAACCACGCCAGTCTAAAACCAGTTGGTTGAAGGTATTTATGACCTCCAATTTTGTAGAGCCAAGAATATTTTTCTTTGGCTACTTTTAGATCTCCATTCTCTTCGGCAACTCGAGCTTCAAGATATGAAGTGAAGGGGGACTTCCCTAACTGCTTCAGTCTAATCTGTAGTTCTGCTGTGTCATTTTTATTCCAAGCCTGAAGAGCGAGTTCGCTCAGTGCTGAGTATTTAAGCGGACCGTTGCCTGCAACCAGAGCCTCTAGATAGGACTTTAGTAGAGGTGGTTTATTGACGGCTTTTAGTATCGAGATTTTAAGCGCAAAGATCTCTCGGTCTCTCGAGTCGGAGATTGATTTATTCTTTAACTCGGAAAGCAAAAGCCTTTCAGCCTCATTAGCTCGATTGTTGAATAATAGCCCCCTTAGCTCATTAATAATAAAATCCCGAGTCTTGATAGTTCTTATTAGAGAGGGATTGTTTCTAAATGTATAATCAATCAAGGCAAAAGATTTGCTGGCTGTTACTGAACCAGGAAAATTTAATTTGATGCCTTGTAGTTTTGATATGCCGCGTCTGAAATTATGATTATTTAAATCACTTAGTGCCTCCAAATACTGAATTTCAGCTTTCAGAGAGGTTGCTATTTTAAGAGTTGATATTCCTTGTTGAAAATCTGATTTCGATAATGGTTTTGGAGTTGCTTTTAAAAGCCCCAACTCGATCAATACTTTTTTTTGGTAAAGTAGCTCTAAAGGAGAGAGACTCATGCTGCCCAGGGATTGAGCTATAGCTAATGCTCGAGGGTATCTTTTGTTAATAATATGGTGATCTATCTCAAGGAGTTTTACCCAGACGGATAATGAAGGCTCAGCCCTTAGTTTCGTGATTGCTTGATCTAGCTCTTGATCGGATATCTTGTCCAAAGATTGGGCAGCCCTCTTATATACGGCACCAGTGGCATGTATATCCGCTTGGGCTGATGGGGCCCCGAATAAAGCCAAAAATAGTGTTATTAGGCTAATAAAAAGTGTCATGGTTGAAACAATTCGCTTGAGAGGATATTGTCAGGAATAGTCATCAAGATACAGTCTAAAAAAGCATTATGTGGGAAAAATTAAGGGCGGTTGAGGAAAAATTTGAAGAGTTAGCTCGACAGCTATCCTCGCCAGACACAATTAAAGATAGAGCTAAGTTTCAGAAGTATTCAAAGGAGCATAAAGAGCTCTCAGAGATAGTTGCTGTATTTAGAGCCTATAAAAAAGCCAAAGAGGAGCTTCAAGGTAGTCAGGAGCTATTAAATAGCGCCAGCGATCCTGAAATGGCTGATATGGCCAAGGAGGAGTCTCGAATGCTCACCCTAGAGCTCGAGAAACTAGAGGCTGAGCTACAGTTATTGTTACTTCCAAAAGATCCCAATGATGAGAAGAACGTCGTGCTCGAAATTAGAGCCGGCACCGGAGGGGATGAGGCAGCCATATTCGTGGGTGACCTTTTCGATATGTACAGCCGATATGCATTGAGTCAGAGATGGGTGGTCGAGTTAATGAGCGCATCCGCTGGAGCCCATGGCGGATTCAAAGAAGTTATCGCCATGATTACTGGTCATGGCGCATTTAGTCGGTTGAAATTCGAGCGAGGAGTTCATCGGGTGCAGCGTGTTCCAGCAACCGAGACTCAGGGCCGAGTGCATACATCTACAGCAACTGTTGCTGTTCTTCCTGAGGCTGAGGAAGTTGAGATAGAAATTCACGATAAGGACCTTAGAATCGATGTTTTTAGAGCAGGTGGCCCAGGCGGTCAGTCGGTCAATACAACTGATTCTGCGGTCAGAATCACTCACATTCCGACCGGCGTTGTAGTATCAATGCAGGACGAGAAATCTCAGACAAAAAACAAAGCCAAGGCGATGAAGGTTTTGAGAGCTCGTCTATATGAAGCCAAGCAGGCTGAGGCTGATGCCGCACGGGCTGCTGATAGGAAAAGTCAGGTAGGAACAGGCGAGAGATCTGAAAGAATTCGCACTTACAACTTCCCGCAATCTCGGATGACGGATCACCGAATTGGATTAACGATCTATAACTTAGCTCAAATTGTGGCGGGCGATTTAGATCCAGTAATCAATCCGCTAGCAGCGCATTATCAAGCACTGGCCTTAAAGGGTGAGACGGCATCGACCACAATGGTTGCGACTGAAGATGATGATTGATCAATGCTTACGGTAGCTGAGCTCATAAAAAAAGGTGCTGATTATTTAGAAGATAGATCCTCAACACCCCGGTTAGATGCCGAAGTTTTATTGCGATTTATTCTGGGATTTAATTCAACGCAGCTCGTTATTGAAAGGAGCACGGGGGTTTCTGCAGAGGCCTGTGCGGAATTTTTAAAGTTAATTGAACGCCGTCGTGTGGGCGAGCCCGTGGCTTATCTGGTTGGGACTAAAGAATTCTTCGGTAGGGAATTTAAAGTGGATAAGCACACATTGGTTCCACGCCCAGAGAGTGAGCATTTGGTTGAGGAGATTTTGAAGTTCGTCACTCAAGCGAGATTAGGTGATATCTCAATTCTTGATTTGGGGACTGGATCGGGAATTTTGCTGATTACGCTTGTTAGAGAGCTAACGGATAGGGGTATTAACGTGCGTGGGGTTGGGGTTGATATTTCAGCTGAGGCTTTAACAGTTGCTAAAGAGAATGCAGATAAAATTTGTCCGAGAGACTCGGTAGCTTTTAGGTATGGGTCATGGTGGCAGCCAATTCAAGCTGAGGAGAGATTTAATGTTATCGTGACCAATCCCCCCTACATCTCGATTCACGATAAAAATGTCTCTCCTGAAACTGCTTTCGAGCCGCAACGAGCTCTATATTCAGGAGTAGACGGATTAGATGATTATCGGACAATAGTATCTGAGGTGAGTAAGCATTTAGAGCCAAAAGGGATATTTTGCGGAGAGTTCGGTTACACCCAGGCTAAAGCAATTAAGGAAATCATATCTTCAGCGTGTTCGAATCTATCGCTTTCAGTCATTAAGGACATGGCAGGGCACGATCGTTTGTTTAAAGCTGAGGCAGCCAAATCTAATTAAATTTCATTTTTATTGAATTATTGGACTGCTTAATCGTCTAGCAGCAAGTCTGACTAAAAAGTATCAATATTTAACGGGTAATTGATACAACTTGAGTTAAAGATATTTACTCTATAACATACGCCACATGTCTGAATTCATCCAAATTAATGGCGGAAAGCCGCTCAAGGGAACTGTAAAAGTGAGTGGAGCTAAGAACGCAGCTCTACCTATGCTCATGGCTACTCTTTTATCTGGCGAGGAGATTGAATTAAAAAATATACCGAATCTCCTGGATGTAGATTTAACAATTAGGCTTTTAGAGCAGTTTGGGGCAGAAGTCTCTTATCTCGGAAACACGATAAAAGTTAAAGCAGAAAATCTGCAAGCCGTAGAGGCTAGTTATTCTCTAGTGAAAGCTCTAAGAGCATCGTTTTGGGTTTTGGGTCCGCTCATTGCCAGAGCGCGAGTAGCCCGAGTCGCTCTGCCAGGGGGAGATGCAATTGGTAATAGACCAGTAGATATTCACCTCAAAGGGTTAACCCAGATGGGTGCTGACGTTAGACTTGTGCACGGCGTGGTTTATGCTGCAGCCCCCAAAGGTTTAAGGCCAGCAGATATTGAGTTTTCATTTCCTTCTGTCGGTGCGACTCACCAGATTATGATGGCCGCTTCTCTTACGCCTGGTACTACAGTCATAAAAAATGCAGCTCGTGAACCTGAAATAATAGCGCTCGCTTCTATGTTGAGAGGTATGGGTGCTGATGTTGAGGGAGATGGATCATCGACCGTTGTGATACGTGGCCGAGAGTCTCTGGGGGGAGCAAAGGTCTCTATTATTGGGGATAGAATTGAAGCGGGAACATATCTATTAGCGGGAATTGCTGCTGGGGGCGAGGTTAAAGTCGATGGTATCGATCCTAACTTTTTTGGCTCATTTTTGCCTTTATTAAAAGAGATGGGAGCTGAGGTTGAGACAGGACCGCAGATGGTAAAGATCAAAAGAGAAGGCCCGATTCTTCCGATAAAAACACAGACAGAGCCGTTTCCAGGATTAGCGACCGATCTTCAGGCTCCTCTTTTGGCGGCTCTGACATTAGCCCACGGAGAGAGTATAATTGAGGAGAACATCTTCGAGGGAAGGTTTGGTCATGTGCCGGAATTGGTCCGTATGGGTGCTTCAATAGATATCAGCGATCGAAAAGCAATCATCAGAGGCGTTCCTTCTTTAAGTGGGGCGCCAGTGGAGGCTACTGATATTCGCGCTGGTGCTGCCTTAGTAGTTGCGGGATTAGCCGCTGAGGGTGGCACAAAGATTCATGAAATTGATCACCTTCGTAGAGGATACGATCGATTAGAATCTAAATTGAAAGGTCTAGGTGCTGACGTTTCGTGTCGTCCAGAGGAGATTGAAGATCTCGTGGCGATTGGTTGTTAGATGTAGGTAGTGAGGCTCTAACTTAATGGAGCAGATATCTCTAAATATAATACCAAAACTACAGTATACACTGGGAAACTTCGTGCTGCATGAAGGGGTGAAGGACTGTTTCTTGAGCCTTCAGGATATATGTAGTCGAAAAGGTACAAACGGGTTTCCTGCTGCATTTGTGGTCGCACCTGAGCGGTTTGGCAAGACTCATCTCTCTATGGCATTGACTGAGTGGTCAGCCACCCAGAGCCTCTCAGTGCAGGTCATCACTGGATTAGATATTCCGGCTTTTTGTTACGAAATCGATTCCAATCAGGCGTCTCCGCCGAATATTCTTATTGTTGACGATGCGCAGAGTTATCTTTTATCAGTCGAGCCAGGTGGCTCTGGTCAGTTCGTCTCTTTGTTTGAGTGGGCAAAGCGGAGTGGGGTATCTATTGTTCTTCTTTCGTCAAATCCGTATCAGGATTTTCCATGCGATGCTCACATAATGAGTCGCCTAAAATCGATGGCTCAACTTGAGGTCAAGCCTCCCGGAGAAGATGATGTGGCCGAAATTATCTCGATCTTGGCCAAGCAAAGAGGATTTAGGCTTCAGCCGCGTAGCGTTGAGTTTATTAGGAGACGGCTGGGGCGAGATCTTGGGTCTCTTGAAAAGTATATTGATAGATTAATCCACTTAGCGCAGGTCCTAGGTCGCTCTATCAGCCTGAAATCTGGGCTAATCGGTGATGCCCTTTAGCGGCATCAATCTAATTTAAGACCAGTCGCGCCTTTTAATCCTCAATTTAATCAGATATTTAGCGTCAGGTTTGCGGTGAGCCTGTTGCGTGGCTTATGGCTAAAAATATGTTAATCTCCAAGCCACTTTTTGGAGGCTTTAATTACATGACAAAGCGAAGAGTCGTAGTTTCAGGTATCGGTATTATCTCCCCATTGGCTAATTCTACAGAGGGAACTTGGAATGCAGTTCTAGAGGGTCGCTCTGGAGTCACAAAAATTACTCGCTTTGATGCGGCAGCGTTTAGCGCGCAGATAGCTGCAGAGGTCAAGAGTTGGGATGCTACCTCTTACATAGAGCCAAAAGAGATCAAAAAGCATGACCTATTCTCTCAGTATGGTATGGGTGCTGCTGCTCAAGCATGGGCAGACGCTAAATTATCCAGTCATTCTTTTAATCCAAGTAAGATGGGCTGTATTCTTGGTGTAGGAATCGGCGGTCTTGCTACTCTTGAAGAGTATCATAAGGCTTACTTAGAGGGCGGTCCAAGAAAGATATCCCCATTCCTAATTCCAAGAATGATCAGTAATTTGGGACCCGGACACATTGCAATCCAATACGGGCTCAAAGGGGTTAACTACGTCATCACTAGTGCCTGTACTTCTTCTACGCACGCATTCGGCGAAGCTTATCGCATGGTGGCTAATGGTATTCAGGATATGATGGTAACTGGGGGCTCTGAAAGTGCTGTTACCCCAGTTGGAATCGGTGGTTTCTGTGCTCTCCGAGCTCTTTCTACAAGAAATGATGCCCCAGAGAAGGCATCTCGGCCGTTCGATAAGGACAGAGATGGCTTTGTATTGGGCGAGGGTGCTTCAGTTTTGATTCTTGAAACTCTAGAGAGTGCTGAGAAGAGAGGTGCTCCAATTTACTGTGAAGTCGTGGGTTATGGCGCTTCTTGCGATGCTTTCCATATGACAGCTCCGCCAGAGAATGGTGAAGGTGCTGTTGCTTGCATGAGGGAATCTTTAGAGGATGCTGGATTGTCTCTTGAGCAGGTGGATTACATTAACGCTCATGGTACTTCGACTCCGATAAACGATCCTGCTGAGACTGCCGCAATTAAGACGCTCTTTGGGGCCCATTCTAAAAAGTTGATGGTTAGCTCTACCAAATCTATGACTGGTCACCTCCTTGGGGCTGCTGGTGCTATTGAGGCGAGCTTCTGTGCTCTAGCAATAAAAAATGGAGTGGTTCCTCCAACGATTAACTTAGAGACACCTGGTGATGGTTGTGATTTGGATTATGTTCCGCATAAGCCACGCCATCAAAAGATCAAGGTTGCGATGAGTAACTCTTTCGGTTTTGGCGGCACTAATGCATCAATAGTAGTTAAGGCGTTGTAATCTGGTGGCCTCGGTGTCTGGCACAGAGGATTTCCTGGATGAATCAATTAGAGCTCAAGATATTCTCTTGGGCGCCTTAGGCTTTGGCGAAGAAGCTAGAATACTTAAGGTTGCTCAAACCGAGTGTGGTTATTCAGGGATGGGTGCTTGGCCTGATGGAGAAGAGTTCGAATTCGAAAGCACTGATGAGCCTAGCGAGTTAGAGCTCTGGGCTCTTGAGATACTTACCAAAAACAAAAAATAGTTTAAAATTAAGCTCTGCAAAGGTGGCGGCTGCGCGCTTCTAAATTTTAATAAAATTCATATCTAGTCACATTTTCCATGGATCGGTACTATGCTGGACATTAGATCAAATTGCCGGAGGGATTATGAATTTTTTAAAAAAAATAATGAGCACCAAATGTGATTATTCTGCATTGGTGATTCGTTTAGGATTGGGAGTCGTGATGTTTCCACACGGAGCTCAAAAGATGTTGGGCTGGTATGGAGGGTACGGTTTTGAGGGTACTATGAATCACTTCACCCAGAACATGGGTATCCCGGCTGTATTCGCATTTTTAGCTATTGCTGCTGAATTTTTTGGCTCGATTGGATTGATTGTAGGTGCTTTAACAAGAATTGCTGCTTTTGGCATTGGAGTAACGATGACTGTGGCTATTTTCATGGGACACCTACAGAACGGTTTCTTCATGAACTGGTTTGGAACGCAAGCCGGAGAGGGATTTGAGTATCACATACTTGCGATAGCAATGTCTGTTGCCCTTATTATTAAGGGTGCCGGAGCCTTATCTTTTGATAAGAAGTTTACCGCGAACTCTTGCGGTGGTTGCTGTTCGAATTAGTTTTTATTTTAAGACTCTGCCCGAGTGATTTTTTAGTCGGGCAGAGCTTGGCCAGGGCGCATTCGTCACACTTTGGTGAGCGAGCCGCGCAGATTCTTCTACCGTGAAAAATTAGTTGATGATGAAGTGCTCTCCAGGTGTTCGGAGGGAAGTGTTTGCGCAGATCCATTTCGACATCCTCTGGAGTTTTACCCTTAGATAATCCGAGGCGCCTGGATACTCTATAGACATGGGTATCTACTGGTAACGTGTACGCCGCTCCCAGTTCACCTAGAACTACATTTGCTGTTTTCCTACCGACCCCAGCTAATGAGGTAATATCTTTGAAATCGAGGGGTATGGTACCCCCAAAAGTCTCAACTACCCGACCGGCCATCTTTATTAGATTAGCAGCCTTGGTTTTAAAGTAGTTAATAGGCCTTATTATCTTCTCTATATCGCTTAATTTGCCACTTTTTAAGGACTGGAAATCAGAAAATTTCGTAAACAGCACTTTTGTGACCTCATTTACTTTTTTGTCTGTACACTGCGCCGATAAAATGACCGACACTATAAGTTGATAAGGGTTATTAAATTCGAGCTCTGATTTGGGTTCAGGGTAGAGTTTACCCAAGGTTGTCAGAATTTCGGTTAGGTGCTTTTTGACCATAACGAAATCTTATACTGAACATTTGTAAAAATAAAATGTTTTGGAGTTTTTGTATCGGGGAGCTTTTTGGTGGCCGTGGGGAATCAGGAATTACAAACTGATAAACTAAATGCACTAATCGCCGGCGCGCTAGCAGGCAAGATGAACGATTATCGTTCAGTGCATATGTTGCTGCTCGATAGGCTGGTGGTGATGCCGGTGTTGCCATCATCATCTATGTGGGACAGCGATGTCATGTTTATCTCCCATCCTTATACAGAGGGTCAGGCTAAAATTCCAGTGGGCAGAGACGAGCAGGGTTTAGTTGTGCCGATATTTACTCAGCGAAGCACCTGTTTAGAGTGGTTAGTTAATCTGGGTGAGACGGGCGATGCGGTTCCAGTTTATCTCGCTGATTTTTCAAAAGCTATCTGGAAGAGTATTCGGATAGTTTTGAATCCCGGTACAGACAATTCCTTAATGTTGGATCGCTCCTATGTAATTCAAGCCGGCGATAAGATGTTAGGTGTGGAGCAGGGGCTTTATTCCGTATTTTATGCAGAGCCTGATCCTAATGAAATTTCAAAAATGGCATCGTTAACCGAATCAGAGCGAGTTTTAACCACTGAAGAAAAGGCTAGACTTATTGAGCCTTTAAAACCGCCTCCTGATCCAATTGCCGAGGCAGGAGGTATTGATTTTAGAACTCCTGAATTTAAGGCTGAAATGGCAGCCGCCGCTGCTGAGGCTCCTAAACGAGCCAGACAGGGTACTTTTACCAAGATTTTGGATGCCTTAAAGGCATACCGAAAGTAGGTCTAGCCTATTAGTGCCATAAATATTCAGTTATGTTATAAGAAAGGGGCGATTCAGGCCTCGGCCGAGTCAGCATTTTTATAACATACCTCTATTGAGGTGAAGCATTTACTGATTATCAGGAGTGACTTTACGATGAATAAAAACCTTGAGCGGGTTACTGTTCCATCTTTTCGTTCTCGAAAAGGATCCGACCAAAAACTCTCAGTCCTAACCGCATACGATTACACAAGTGCAACTCTTCTTGATAACGCTGGGATTGATGCAATCTTGGTGGGGGATTCGCTAGGCATGGTGATTCAGGGCCATTCCACAACTTTGCCAGTTGAGCTTGAGCACTCTATATATCACACTGCTTGTGTGGCCAGAGGCGTGAAGAGGGCTTTGGTTATCGCCGACATGCCATTTCTTTCTTATCAGGTATCCCCAGAGCAGGCGACTGAATCCGCAGGACGATTACTAAAAGCCGGCGCTTCTGCTGTAAAGCTTGAAGGGGGTGCTGCGGTGGCTTCAACCGTGGCTCGACTAGTTTCGTTTGACATTCCGGTGATGGGGCACGTTGGATTAACTCCTCAATCAATTCACCGTATGGGTGGTAATAAAATTCAAGGACGCGGTAAGAGTGATGGCGCGGGCTCTCGCGAGCAGATATTAAAAGATGCACAACTGTTAGATGAAGCAGGCGTGTTCTCTATTGTTATTGAGGGTGTCCCTGCTGATTTAGCAGCTGAGATAACCCAGCTTGTAAGTGTGCCAACAATCGGAATTGGAGCTGGTGCGGCTTGTGATGGGCAGGTCTTAGTGATGCAAGACATGTTGGGGATGATGCCTAATTTTTCCCCCAAATTTTTAAAAAAATATGCCAATCTGCATGGTGTAATTACAGAAGCAGTTCAGACTTACATTGATGATGTGCAGACTGGAAAGTTTCCGTCAGATGAGCACTCGTTCGGCACAGCAAAAACCAAAAAGATCGAGACTGTGACCTACGGTGGCGGAAGTAATTAGTCTTGAGTTGATATCAGAGGATTTATGGATAGCTACAGAAGAATGCTCCGTGGGAAAATTCACCGAGCTACTGTTACCGAGGCAAATCTTGATTATGAGGGAAGCGTTTCAATAGACCCAGCACTGCTTGAAGCATCTGGGATAGTTGAAAACGAAGCCGTTAATATCTGGAATGTAACCAGGGGGACTCGTCTTGAGACTTACGCCCTTATAGGTCGACCAGGTAGTGGAGATATCTGTGTAAACGGCGCGGCGGCTCATCTGGTAAAGCCAGGGGATTTAGTAATAATAGCCTGTTTCTTTAACCTTCATGAGAAGCATGTGGCAGGATTTAAGCCAAAAGTAGTTTTCGTTGATTCTAATAACAAGATGGTGGAGACTAGGGCTGAAATTCCCGGTCCTCTTACGCCAATTAATCGTAAGCTTGAAGTGACCGGCATTAGACAGTAGTCACTTTAAATGTCGAAGAAAAAAGAAGAAGCTTCAAACGAGGGCGGCATCAAAGTTCTCGTTGAAAATAGAAAAGCGAGATTTGATTACCACATTCTCGAGACCCTCGAGGCCGGGATTGTATTGACTGGTCATGAAATTAAATCAATCAGAAATGGCGGAGCAAACTTACAAGAGGCGTACGTTCGAGCTTCTAACGGAGAGATCTTTTTAATTGGAGCTCATATCAATCCTTACGCTTTTACAAAGCACGAAGAGATCGACCCAGTTCGCCCAAGAAAGCTCTTATTGCATAAAGCTGAGATAATGAAGTTGCAGGGGCGGACGACCCAGCGGGGCTTTACAATTGTACCCCTGGAGATTTATCTAAAGAAGGGAATGGCCAAGGTTAAGATTGGGTTAGCTAAGGGTAAAGCCGCTCCAGATAAGCGCAGTTCAATCAAAGAGCGGGAAGCAAAGCGAGATATCGCGAGGGCGATGCGAAAGAAATAACTAAATTTTAAAGGAGCACTTATGAAAATAGTAAGCATGGTAATTGTGAGTGTGGTATTTGCGGCAACGTCTCTGTTAGCCGAGACAAGAAATTTGCCAGGTGGGCAGACCATCGGTGATGGAAAGAATGGCAGGACCTATTCTAAATGGTCAGCTAATTTAGGTGATGAGCAGGTTAATAGAGTCACTGTTCGTCTGAGAAAGAAGAGCGGCGGTAATGACGCTTATGTAAATCTCCGCTTTGGTGATGGTCAAACTTTTGAAAACAATAAGAGAGAGTATCTGACTGATAACTCATCAAGGAGTGTTAGTTGGAACGTGGGCGGACAGCGTAGTGGTGGTCAGCCGTTAATGCTTCTTGCTTACAATGGAGAGGTAGTTGTTGAGTCTGTCTCTGTCGATATTCAGGATAAGAAACCTGTACAGCCTGATTACGGCAATAAACCAGGACAAGGCGGAAATAGGCCAGTATATCCCCCAAATAACAATGGTTCCGGTCAGAACTTAGGCAATTATGATGATGCGTATAAAAATTGCCGTCGAATTTATCGTATTGCCTACCCAAGAGTTGAGATAGGCCGAGTTAATCCTTCAGGAAATGTCTTCTCTGGCGATCAACGTGCCTCTGGATCAATCTATGGTCAGTGTATTCAAGAGGCTGGCTATTTTGAGTATGGTCAGTTGAGGGAGAAGATCGAGTTTCCTCTAAGTGATCGATTTGAGCGTAGAAATTTCTCGGTAAAGATGAGACCAAACCGAAACGGGGAAATTCGAGTCTACACAACCGATGGACAGGAAGCTTTGGCGAGAATCGATTAAGCTTCGCGAGATTTTACTCTTACTTGAGCTACTGCACTTCCACCCCCAAAGTCGTGGGCAGGAGTTACTACAATAATTTTTTTCTCTGATGAGGGATTAATATTTGCTGCGGGCATTTCAATATCCGTAGATATTACCTTTGTCTCAGTTGACTCAGTTCTCAGATTCTCTTCCTGATGGGATGAAACTTGTGGCATTTGATAACCTATACTTACAAAGCTTGAAAAGATGTTTTTTAAAATAACCCGCTTCTAAGATTACTTTCGGCAGAAAGTGGGTTCAGCCGAAGGGGGATGTTTCTA
>CAZWGK010000025.1:0-4928 GCA_964633685.1 uncultured Bdellovibrionales bacterium
TACTGTTGGGAAAATTGTAGTGGTGGTTTGGAGGCGCTTCTTTTTTACCTTATCCTCAATATCATCGACGTAATAAACTGAGTTCGATTCAGAATCAATAGCGATACATTGAGGGCCGCCTTGGCCGGAGCCTTCTAAGTATGTCTCTTCAACCATAGTAGGAATAGAGAATCTTCTGATCGCAGCTACTGGACTCATCTCCACCCAATATATTTTTTTTGTGGTTTTATTAATATTTATGTCGGTAGGCATTCCACCGTTTGTTTGAACGGTATGGTAGGCAATAAAATTTCCTTGAAGAGTTGCTTCACCTATCCGGTTTGACGATGGTTCTGTCCAGTAAATTCTATTTATTTCTTCAAAAACGGCTACGCCTTCAGGTGAGCCCATATTTGGGACAACGTCGCCAGTTAAGAAATATTCAAGGGTGCCCGAGCCGTCGATTTTAATCTTAAAAACTACACTTGCCCCTGGATCTGCCACGAATAGATATTTAAACTCGCCGAAAGACTTAGAGGCTGGTAATAAGACAGCTAATATAATAGCTAAGGTAAATCTCACAAAGTTCATAAGGTTCCTTCCAAAGTGCAATTTAGGTCTGACTAAAAATTAAAATTTACTCTCAGTTCACCGTACATACTTTCTACTAAAGCCTCTTCGAATCCGAAGGATTGATCGTATGTGAAGTCTTGGTCCAGGACATTGTTAACTTTTATTAATATACTACCTTGTCTCTTGGGAAAGCGGTAGCCAACCCCAGCGTCTATTATCCAGAACTGAGAGCTACCTTCCTCCTCGAAAAAGCTATTTATTCTATTCTGATCTCGGTGGGTTAAATCCGAAAATGCAAACCAGCCAGAGGGGTCAAAATATCTTATAGAGCCCTTAGTTTTATGAAGAGCGACATCTTGATTCAAGTCAGGAATCGTTAGCTCACTTCGGTAATAGTTGTAATCAAGAGATGCCACCCAGCGCTCCGAGAGAATTTGGTAAAGGTACGCAGTCACGTATTGCTGGTCATAGTTTAGGGCTCCTAACCCTGTGACAGCCCCAAGTGAAGAAATTTGACCTTGGTCTATGTCCACCGTAATAAACGATTCGACCACGTCAAAGTCTATATCAACATCTCGGAGAACTGTTTCAATTCCAACATAAGTTGATTTAGCTAATTTGTAATCAGCACCTAAGCCGATTGATTCAGATTCGGCACCAGTAAAATCAGTGTAGACCTGGTTGAAGCCACCAACCAGAGTTGGCTCAAGTGTGCCAGAGTCTTCGAGAGCCGATTTGCGTAGCCCTTCAAAGTACGCGGCTCTGAGAGTAAGGTCAGAGGTGGCGTATACTGTAGCGCCCAGTTTAGGACTCCATTTGGATCGACTCTCCGTCTCTTCAGCGAAGGGAGCGGTATCGCTAGCTTCGAGCTCCAGATCTGTGTAAGTAACGCCAGTGTTAATGTCCAGATATTTGCTGGCGTGAATGGTAGGATAAATATAAAAATCACTGGAGTGAATAGAGGAGTCACCAACTGAAGTTAGTTCTCTATTTAGACCATCAAACACCCCTAGTTCATCTCCGATTATTATTGATGATTCAAGCCTATTTGGATTTCCAAAATACTGCTCTCCTCCGACAATTAGGGAGAGATCTGAGTTCTCGTGTAACAACTGAGCACTAACTCGAGTGTCTCGGAAGTCCGCTTTCGCGGCTTGCCTAAGCAGCAGAGTGTCCTCAAAAGAGAATGTTTCTCCTTCAAAAATAAGATCTAAATAAGAGGGCCTCTCTTGGGTGCTTAGAAGACGTTGACGTGAGTCTCTGTAAGTTACTTGTCCTACAACTTTTGTCTCTGTTGATAGGTCATAATTCGCACCAATAACGTAGTCCTGATTCTCAAAAGAAACATCGTCTAGTATTGCTAATTGGTCATCTACCTGACGTGACTGGTATTTAGCTTCGGTAAATATTCGTAGATCTGGTGTTAGTTGGTGCTGGAATGTTCCCGTAAAGCGGTGATCCCTTGTGTAGTCGTTATCTTTACTTCCATTTGCATACCCAGCTTCAGCTATTAATCGATATGCTGATAAATCTGTTCTGCCAGCTACTGCTGCATACGGTGCCATTACGTCTTCTGCTGATTTACCGATGAATCCAAGACGTTGACGCATCTCAGTGCGCTCAAAAAATGAGTTATAATCGTTAAAGGTGGCTGAGCTTTGGGGGCCAGCTAAAAGATTTAGGGTAAGAGGAGCATAAGCTCTTGCGATTATTGATTCAGATAGCAGGGCGTCGACTGTATTGATGGTTGCATAGCTATCGGAGAGCAGCTTGTGTGCCGAGAAATTTCCGTAATTTTTGTTGATAGATTTGATAGCTTCAATCTGAGCAGCTCGATTAAACCCGAGAGATGTAAATACCTCGGCTAAACTGGCACTTCTTACGCCGCTATCTCGATCTAAAAGTAGAGAAGAGCGATATACCGCGCGGTTGTTATTTCGGGTAATAGAATCCTCAACGTCCTCCAGCGCTCCCACAGGATTGTTCTTAGAGAGTCGCTCAAAGGCTCTATAAAGATACGGTGTTGGATCGTTTGGATCCAAGCTTATAGCTCTATCATATTCATGGCTCGCCATATTTGAGCGATTTTCCTCGAAATAGGCTTTGCCTAAGTAGCTCCGATAAATAGCCACGTTTGGCTCAAGTGCGGCAGCAACTTCAAGTTCACCCCGACCTGTAGCCAAGTCTCCTGAATTTATTTGGGTGAGACCAAGGCCTAACCGAGCTAATGCTGAGCTAGAGTCAAGATTTATGCTGGAGCGAAATAGGTCCTGAGCCTCTTTTGATTTGTACCGAATTAATTTGGCAAATCCTAATAGAGTATCTCGGCGCGGTGAGGCTTGAAGAGATTCCAGTGTCTTCTCTGCTTCGTCAGTCTCCCCGATTGAGAGTTGAAGCTCAGCCAATCGGATTTTTGCAGCAGAGCTATTTGGATTTAGTGCTAAGATCTTTTCGACATTCTCTTTAGCGCCGCCTAAATTAAAGAAAGATTGCTCCACTAGTGATAGAGCATAGAGAGCAGCTTGAGATTCTGGAGTAAGATTCAGGGCCGTGGCAGCCTCTTCTTTTGCTTTGTCTTTTTGATTAACGGCTAGGGAGATGACTGCCTTACTAGCATGAGCCCAGGCTTTTACATTTTTACTGGGGGAGCTTTTTATTAAATTGCTGGATTGTTGTTGCGCCTCATCAAGTCTTCCTGCTTTTATTAACTGATTGAGCCCGTTGATTACTTTGGCTTCGGTTTTATTATTTGACCCCTCAAAATCACTCAAATCAGGCACATAAATGGCCCACTGCACGGCATCGAGAGGATTAACTAAGAGATATTTTTGTGGCGCTTTGCCTCTAACTGCGGCAGCAACTTCATTAGCCCCGAGAGTTACCGCGCCTTCTTTATTGGCGGCGTAAACTGAACCATCAATCACTGCGACTCTTGTTTGCTCACCTTCTATTTGAACAGCGAACTCAGTGCCTCTTACGGCAGCAGTAACAGCCGGAGTTTGGATTGTCGGAAATCTTTGAGACTCTCTACTAAAGAAGAATGCCTTCCCTGAAGATAGAGTCGCGGAATTTTCATCGCCAGTTTTTGAAAGAACGAAGTTAGAGTTAGGATTTAATCTGATGATTCCGCCACCGACTAATTTAATTGCGACTCGTCCAGTGGCGCCCGTTTTAATAGAGTCACCGACTAGAATATTGGCAGATTGAGTGAGTGGGCCGAACTTGCTCTCGCCTTGTCTCATTATTTCGCAGGCGCCGTCTACTGAGATTACCTGAGCGGCCTCCTCAGCCAGAGTTAGGAGAGGGGAGATAAGGATAAAGAGAGAAGTCAGGAAGATTTTTAAGAGGCGTTGGTTCATGGAGTTAAACCCTGCAACAAAATGAAATTTCACTTAACTAATTTAGGAAGTTGTTCTAGGCTACTTCCTGAGCAGTTTTATAACAGAATCTTTCATTGCGGTGATAGTGTTAAAGGGGATTATTTGTTAATCCTGAAAGAAATGATTAGTGGGGAATTGATTGGGTCCAGGTTGTAGTTTTGATGATATCTTTAATAAGCCTTCAGTAAGAGAGGGGCTCTTGTTATTGCAGAGCTCTTTGCCTAAAAATCTTTTATATCATACCTACGAACACACTCTTGATGTATTAAAATCAACCCTAAATTATGCTGCAGAGGATAGGGTAAATCCTAGAGATATGGAGCTCTTGGCGATTGCTGCTGTATATCACGACTCAGGCTTCTTGGATCAGGCTCACGATAATGAAAATTTAGGGGCTGAGAGGGCTGCTTTAGCTATGAAGACTCTGGGTAGTTACAGCGACTCAGAGATATCTCTGGTTAAGAATTTAATCCTAGATACCATTGTAAAAGCCTCTCCTAATGGTCCGATGCAGATTCCAACTACTGAGTTATCTAAATATCTCCTTGATGGTGATATGACTAATCTTGGGCGAGAGGATTTCTTTGAAAAGGGTGCGCTTTTGCAACAAGAGCTCGGAATGCTCTCAGAGGCTGATTTTTTGAAGAATTCTTTAGAGGTAATGTCTGCTCACAAGTGGCATTCGCTGCCCGCAGTTAGGCAACGCACCGCCCAGAAGGAGGTTAATTTAAAGGTTTTGAGAGATAAGTTAGGTTTAAAGTAGCTTTTCGAAATCCTGAGCAGCTTTTGTAAAATCTTCTGCTACAAAGTCAGCTGAATTCTTTAGAGAAACATATATAGCATCTATCCCTTTCTGTAGCCGCTTTTCCTCGGCTGGATTTGCGGAGAGGATAGCAGACAATCCCATCGCTAGTTGCTCTGCTTCTTCGTATTGAGGATGCGGCATGGTAGCTGCAAATTTTGCAACACCTTTGAGCAGAGACTTCATCGATTCAG
>CAZWGK010000025.1:4939-14756 GCA_964633685.1 uncultured Bdellovibrionales bacterium
TCTCTGTAATTACGCTCTGAGCCGAGCCTGATTTGTATAAATCGTGGAGTTTCTCGATGCCCTCACCAATCTTCAAGGCAGTTGTTTCAGAGAGCACGTTCATTGCATCTTTCACAACCAATAAAGATGAGAGGTTTAGACGCAACTCGCCTGGCCCATTTTTATATTCGCGAGAGCGCCACTGTTTTTGATCAAGAGAATGGTGGCAGGCGTAGCAATTAAACATCGCGAGCTCGGGCCAGATTCCGTTCTTCGATCTTGTATCTGATACCAGTAAAGCTAAAGCTCCGCGGGCTATCTGAATTTGTCCTGAAAGCCAAGCTTTTATTGGGTTATATGCGCCTTTGCGGGCGATATAGTCGTCATCATACTGCCAGTGTTTTGGCTGAATCATTGAGTATGTATCAAGCTCAAAACTTAGCCGAGGATGACCAGCGCCTATCATACGATGGTCGACATACTGAGAATCATTTCCTTGGTGGCAATCTAAGCAGAACTTAGCTCGACCTTCTAACGATGAAAAATCACGGAGTCCTTTACTTAAATTATCCTCATGAGTTGTGTTTTTAGAAGTGTGAGATTTTAGCCAGCCTTCAGAAGCTCCATGACAACTCTCACAGGAGACCCCATCTTCTACGGCATACTTTGGACCCTTCAAATTTTCAGGCACAACTGGCGCATGGCAATTTAGACAGAGCTTCTCTTTTGATGGGTCGGAAATGCCAAGATTAAATCCGATTTTTTTTGAATCCTCTGATGTTAAAACTCGCCAGGCTTTTGAGTGAGCATCTTTCTTGCTCCAAGTTGTGTATTCATTCTGTAGGACATTCGTAGCATTTCTAGGAACAGGTGAGCCGTGACAGTTGGAGTAGGCGCAGCTTCCTGCGCCCATATATTTGTTATCTTGAGCTGACGCTAACGAGAACGTAGCGGTTATCAAGATAACTATGAGCGCGAGTTGTAATCTAAGTTTCATCAAGGCCTCTAAGAGAGGTGTAGTTTAATCACTTAAGGATCTTTCTCAAGAAGGAACTTGCGAAAAGAAAGGGCCTGGTTTTAGGTAAACAGAACGAGGTTTGGTAATCTCTCCGCCAACTCGATTTAAACGTTATTTTAGTTGATTCTGCCTGATTTTATTTAATATATTCAGCAGCATCCGCTTTCCTTTTTTATTAGGCCGCGTTTTATGCGGGAAGAGTTTGATATTGCAATCATCGGCGCCGGACCCGGCGGACTTGGCGCTGCCACCAATGCGGCTCACCATAAGATTTCTCACATTCTTCTAGAAAAGGGTGAGGTCGGAAATACCATTTTTGAGTATCAGCTCCGAAAGCACGTCATGGCTGAGCCTAGTAAGTTGCCTTTAAGGGCCCATGTTGAATTTTCAGCCGGCACCAGGGAGTCGATTTTAGAGCGATGGAATGAGGCTTTGAAGAAGTTCGGTGTGAATACTCGCCGAGCAGATGTAAAGGGGATTAAAAAGTCTGGAGCTCTCTTTGAGATCTCAACTGGAGATGGCTCTCTCATAATTGCAAAAAAAGTAGTTCTAGCGATAGGTGTGCAAGGCTCTCCTAGAAAACTTGGTGTACCAGGGGACGATCTGCCTCATGTTAGTTACACCTTGAGGGATCCTGATGCGTTTAGCGGAAAAGATATTCTTGTAGTCGGAGCGGGAGACGCTGCAATTGAAAATGCGGTCGCTCTCTCGGCTAAAAATAGAGTTGCCATTCTTAACCGAACCGAAGATTTTGCGAGGGCCAAAGATGGTAACGTTAGCTTAATTACTAAAGCTATTGATGCTGGTAAAATCAGGTGTTTTTACAATGCTAGCACCGAAAAAGTGGAGCAGGGCAAGGTTTTTATTAATACCGCAGCAGAGGGTGTGGTTGAATTAAAATGCGACCAGATTATTGCCAGAATTGGTGCAATTCCTCCACGGAAGTTTCTTGAGTCCTGTGGAATCTTATTTCCAAATAACGAGATGACATCTGTCCCAGTTGTTTCAAAAAAATACGAATCGAATGTAGAGGGCCTGTATCTGGTCGGGTCTCTAATAGGGTATCCCCTAATTAAGCAGGCTATCAATCAGGGCTTTGAGGTTGTTGAGCATATCTTGGGGCATCAGATAGCTCCAGCTGACGAGGTGTTGGTTAAAGAGAAGATCGGACAGCTCGGTGAAGACCTAGAGGAAACTCTAAATTCAATCAGGGGCGCCTTGCCGTTGTTCACTGACTTAAGTGAGCCGCAATACCGTGAGTTAATAATTGACTCAAAGGTTCATTCCTTTGGAGTCGGGGATGTAGTGTTCGAAGAGAATGATTTTACCGATACGTTTTTTAACGTCATTTCCGGATCTGTTGAGATTTATCTGCCCAACGGGAAAATTCTTGAGTTAGCCCAGGGTCAGTTTTTTGGCGAGATTGGGCTTCTTTCAGGCAGACGCCGGACCGCGACCGTAAAAATGAAGAGCCCAGGGCTAGTGCTTGAAACACCCCGTAAGCAGATGCTTAAGTTGTTAGCGTCAGTTGATTCAGTAAAGCGCGCTATCGATAGAAAATTTCTTATGAATGCTTTGGCTACGAGTATTTTCCCTGATGTTGATTTAGATACTTTGGCTGACGTTGCCACCGCGGCTCAGACCAAGGTTTTCAAGAAGGGTGAGGTGTTGTTTAGACAGGGGGATCCAGGTACCCATCTTTATGTGATTAGGAAGGGCTCTGTAAAAGTTGCAATCAAGAACTCAGAGGGCCTCGATATTACTCAGACTTATGTGCCCGCTGGTAAATACGTCGGAGAGATGGCTCTCTTCGGAGAGGAATCAAAACCTAGAAGCGCGACCGTGACGGCCGCTGTCGCTTGCGAGACAATCGTAATTGAGAAGGGTGATTTTCAACATGTGCTGAACAAATCTCCTGAAGCTAAGAGAAAGATTCTTTTGCTGGCGAAAGAGCGTGAGATTCAGAATGTTGTCGACAGTAAAGATGAGCGAATTGGCGGGCTACTCAATTTCATCTTGAATCAGGGTATTAGTGACGCTGATAACGTTTTGCTGATTGATTCTGACCTGTGTGTAGGTTGTGATAACTGTGAAGCTGCGTGTGCCGCGACTCATGGTGGATACAGCCGGTTAGATCGAAAAGGTGGAAAGAGTTTCGCCGCTATTCAGATTCCTATCTCTTGTCGGCACTGCGAGAATCCTCTCTGCATGGTGGATTGTCCCCCAGATGCACTTATCAGAAAGCCTGATGGAGAGGTAATTATTCAGGATTCTTGTATCGGATGTGGCAACTGTGTCTCTAACTGCCCATACGGTGTTATCAAGATGGTTTATCCAAAACCAAAATATGAATTCTCTTTACTCAGTCTTTTGGGTCTTAAGAAGAGCTCTGCCAATAAAGAGAAGGGCGCAGGCAAGGCAGGGAAGTGTGACATGTGTTCGAATCTGGAGGGTGGCCCGGCCTGTGTTCGTTCTTGTCCAACTGGAGCCGCGATGCGCGTGAAGCCCTCTAAGATGTTAGAGATCGTCTCTAATAAACGGGAGCGATTCTCATGAGAGAGGAGACTTTTTTCAATTACAAAAACTATAAATGGATGTGGATTCATCTGGCAGGTTTACTTCTTGCAATTATAGCTTATTGGTTGCACGACCCAGTTGGTGCACCGAGTGGAGACACCTGGCTTGGATACACGCTCGGTACTCTATCGGCCCTAGCCATGGCAACTCTCATGTGGTTCGGAGTTAGAAAAAGGGCTTACTACTCAAGCTCAACTACTCTAAAGGGCGCATTAGCTGTGCACGTTTGGCTTGGGCTCTCACTGATTCTTCTTGTGCCTCTTCATTCAGGATTTAGTTTTGGATTCAACGTCCATACACTGGCTTATATTTTAATTATTCTAACAATTCTGACAGGTGTTTGGGGTGCGGTGGTTTATCTCACTATGGCACCAGAGGTGGTATCACACCGTGGTAAAGGATCTCTAAAGGAGCTTCTTGAGAAGGTAACGTTTATGTCGACAGCCGCAGATGCGTTAACCCTCAATAAGAGTCCAGTTTTTATAAATTTAGCAAAGAGATTAGATCATCAGTTTCAACCAACATTGTGGGGCATGATTTTCGGAACGGCTGTTCCAGTAATTGACCAACGAGGTTGTGCGGCTGAGTTAGCGACGTTTTCTCCAAATGAGCAGGAGGATGGATTGAGATTAATCGGAATATGCTCAAAGAAAATTGAGCAGATTAATTTGATCCGTCGAGAAGTGAGAGCTCAGTTTTGGTTAAAAGCCTGGCTTTATTTCCATCTGCCTCTCGCCTGTGGTGCATTTGCTGTCACTATAATTCATATTTTATCTGTATTTTTCTTCTGGTGATTCTGTGAAGCTGAGACACGTATTAGTAATTCAGAGGAAGAATAATCAGATTGAGAAGAGTCACTCAGACTATTCTGCGTGGCCTGTTATTTTAGGACGGGGTGCTTCTTCAGAGATACTATTGCCGTATCAAGGTGTGGCTCTTGAGCACTTAAGATTTACCATCTCTGATCGTAATTTTTTTGTTGAAGATATTAGCGGACGGGGAGATCTCTTTGTTAATGGCGCTCCAAAAGCTAGCTCAATACTTGGTCGAGGGGACAAGTTTAAAATTGCTGGGATTGAGTTTGAGGTAGCATTTTCTGATGATGCCATCGAGATAATTGAGCACCGTGATGAAAAGGCTGAAGATAAAATTGAAGAGGGAGCTAGGGCTAATGCTAGTCGGTTAAGTTTAGGGTCGTATCTTCCGACCCCATGGAGGCTCAGCATTATTTTTACTGGTATTCTTGTATTTGTTTACTTGGTTTTACCGGTATCAGGTGTTAATCGGGCCTCTTGGAGTAGTGGTCCGATTTCAAACAATCACAAGATGATTGAGCAGGATTGTGGCGCCTGCCATGGTCCTCCATTTAGGAAAGTGGAGGATGATAAGTGTCTTACTTGTCACGTGATGAGCGAGCACTCTCCGAAGATGACTCAGTTGGTGGCTGCTCATTCAAATTTAGAGATGCGATGTGCAGAGTGTCACCAAGAGCATAACGGCGACCATGTAATGGTGGAGCAGGAATCAGCACGGTGTGCGACATGCCACGGTAATTTAAGCGATGTTTTGCCAGAAACGGTCCACAGAAATGTGGTGGATTTTGAGAATCATCCCGAGTTCAGAGTAGCGCTCTTGAATGATAAGGATAATAAAACTGTCTGGAAGCGGCTTGATGAGAGAGCTCAGATTGAGGACCCAACTCATCTTAAATTAAATCACAAAGTTCATCTGCAACCTGACCTGCGAGGGGCTGACGGTGCAGTCACCCTTGATTGTGCTGATTGTCATAGAGCCTCGGATGATAGAAAGAGCTTTTTACCTATCTCCTTTGAGAGAGATTGTAAGTCTTGTCACTCTTTATCTTTCGATGCGCGATTGCCAGGACAAGAAGTTCCGCATGGAAACTCTGCTGAAGTTTTTGACTCTCTTTATGCGCAATATGCGCAAGCTGCTTTGGGCGGAAGGCGCGCATTTAAAGTTGAAGAGCCTCTCACAACTCGGCAGAAGCCAGGAGGCGAAGTTGAACGTGAGGTTGATGCGGTTGTCTCTTTTGATAGAGCAAATGTAATCGCCGAGGCCAGAAAAGCGGAGAAAGAGATATTCACTAAGACCGCGTGTCAGTTGTGTCACACCGTAACCCCTCTGAGTATCAACGATGCTGAGTTCGGTCCAGCCTTTGAAGTGATAAAGCCCAATATTCCTACAGTATGGATGACAGCCGCGCGCTTTAATCACGGAGCACATGATGAGTTAACTTGCGAGGAGTGTCATAAGTCCGGAGATATATCAGTCAGGGACTCAACGAAGACCAGTGATATCTTGATGCCGGGAATTGCCGATTGCCGAAGTTGCCACTCTGATGCCCACGAGCAAGGAAAGGTTCAATCTGAGTGCGTTATGTGTCACTCATTCCACGATTCTCTTGGATTAAATTCAGCCGAAAAGAAAAGTATCTCAGAGATAGCTGTTTCCCTTAATAGAGAGGCGAAATGAAGCAGGGGCTACTAACTGTATTCGCCTTATTTTTATTTGGCTGTGGCGGCGGCGGGGGAGGAATTTCTGAAGATACCACCGGAGCTAATTACGGTTGTGACGGTAGCTGTACAAATTTTAATTTGAGCGCTCAAGATGTGCAGATTATTTTAAGGCGGGGAATTAGTGCTGCCTCTGCCTTAGGGGTTGCTGCAACTTTTGCTGTTACAGACAGAGTCGGAAATGTTCTAGCTGTTTACCGGATGCCTGGAGCGAATCCTAATTCGACTATCAATGGCCAGATTGGTGCTACAGGTGGTCTAGAGGGAATTACAGTCCCATCGACATTAGCTGCGATTTCAAAAGCTGGCTCTGGAGCGTTTTTGAGCTCACAAGGAAATGCCTTTTCTACCCGCACTGCCAGTCAGATTGTTCAGGAGCATTTTAATCCTGGCGAATTAAGGCAACCGGCAGGGCCACTCTTCGGTGTTCAGTTCTCTCAATTAATATGCAGCGATGCCAACACAATTAATCCCACTCTTTTTATGGGCGCAGGCGGAGCAGGAAAGTACGAGGCGGCTGGTTTGGTAGGACCGCGGCCGCTACCGTTAGGACTGAGTGCTGATCCAGGTGGTATTCCAATTTATAAACTTGGTGATGTTGTTGGTGGGCTGGGTGTTGAGCTTGATGGAGCTTACACTTTAGATAGAGACGTATCTAATGTTGATAATAATCCAGAAGAGAGGATAGCTTTAACAGCGACTTTAGGGGAATTTGAAATTCCCTCTGAAAGGGATGGCTCTCGTATTTTTGTGGCTGGAAAAACATTAAGAACTAAAGATCTGAAATACTCTGCTCTTTCTCTACCAGCAAATATCCCCTCTGAAATTGATAGTGCCAATTTAGTTCCTGTAAAATTTTATTTTGATGGCGTTATTAAGAGTGGGGCCACTTACGGCGATTCTCTGTCGGGAATTACTCGCACCACAAGAGCCGGCGTACCTGCTACTTTTATATCTGATGGAGCCGGTAATCCAAGGTATCCAACTAGAGCAGGAACAGCTCCTAGTGCAAATAAATTAAGTGCCACTGAGGTTGATGCGATTTTAGATTCAGCCTTATTTACTGCGTTTAGAACCAGGGCTGCTATTCGTACTCCACGGGATTCTCAAGCTCACGTTTCTATTTGGGTGGTTGATTCACTAGGCGTTCCACTGGGCATGACAAGAACGTCAGATGGCCCTGTCTTTGGAATTGATGTCGCTCTTCAAAAAGCGAGGACTGCAACTTTTTTTAGTTCTAAAGATGTTGTCTCTAAAATCAGAGCTGCTGGAGCAGGGGCTGATTATGCTGGAGCGGTAGAGGCATTTTTTGGATCAAATGTTTTTAGCCAAGGAGTCGCATTTTCTGCGAGAGCTATTGGAAATATCTCTCGGCCTTTTTTCTTGGACGGGATAGACGGTTCTGCTCCTGGTCCATTTTCAGTTCCCTTCCCAGGACTTGTTTCAGGCACTCAATCTTGGAGTCCATTTAATACCGGACTTCAGTTGGGCCTAGTATTTTCAAAAGTAGCGACCCCTATTTTAGCTGGCACTTTGAGTAACAATTGTGCTGATTCTGCAATCTTTGGTAACCGCATCCGAAATGGCATTCAGATCTTTGCTGGTGGTGTGCCTCTTTACAAGAATGGAGAGTTAGTTGGCGGTATCGGAATTAGTGGTGATGGTATCGACCAGGATGATCTAATTGCTTTTTATGGAGCTAGCAGAGTAGGGCTAAGTGCAGTTGGTTATGGCACCTTGGGGGATCCGATTTATGGATTTAATGCTCCAGTAGGTATCAGAAGTGATACTCTAGCAGTGCCACTTCCTAACGCACGACTACGGTACGTAAATTGTCCTGAGGCTCCCTTCGTCGCAACTAACGAGCAGAAAGTATGCGAGGGGCTCTGATGAAACTTTCGCGCCTAGCACTTGCATCTCTCTTCTTGCTGCAGGTTGGTGCAAGGGCCGAGGACTCCCAAGAGTACACTCCAAGTAGGCAAAAACCCGGGGGCGATAGGAAAATATCCTTTCCAAAATATATCTATGAAAGTGTGCCCGATATAAATTCTTCCGCTTCAGAATTTGTTTCTGCACCTGATAGATGGCGTCAGTTTTACACAGGTAAATGGTACGACCCTTATAATCAGAATGTTTTAAAGGGAGATATTCCGATATTCGGCTCCCCAGGGCATGAATGGTTTATGGAGCTGGGGTTAATCTCAGATACTCTATTAGAGCGAACCAAGATTGCGTTACCGGTGGGTGGGAGTTCCACATCGCAGCCTGGTCGAATTGATACTTTAGGAAATGGAAATCTCCGAATAGCTTCTCAGACCTTAATACCAAAATTTTCTGTTATTCGAGGTAACACCACATACAAACCGCCAGAGTTTGAGTTTAGAGTGACTCCTGTAATTAATTTTAATCGGGTAGAGGCTCAAGAGACAGGAGTGCTTAATATAAATCCATCGAGGGGCACAGAACGAGGCACTGATGAGATAGGATTTTTAGAATTGTTCGCCGATGTGCATTTAGCAAATACTTCTAAGCGGTATGACTTTATATCAAGCCGCGTTGGTATTCAGGAATTTCAGAGTGACTTCCGTGGATTTGTTTATACTGATTCAGCCCCGGGCGCTCGAATCTTCGGAAATCTGGACGAAAATAAATGGCAGTATAATCTCGCTTGGTTTTCACGATTAGATAAAGATACGAACTCAGGAATCACTACCTTCAATTCGCGGCATGAAGACGTATTTGTGGGGAATCTTTATCGCCAAGATGCTCTGTTTTTGGGTCATCAAATTCAGGGGAGTGTAATTTACCGAGAAGACACTGGGGGACGGCATGGGTTTCACTTTGATAGAAACGGAGTCCTTCGTCGGCCTGCGTCGATAGGAGATGAGCGTCCTAAAAATATTTACTCTACTTATCTGGGCCTGAATGCTGATGGTCATATTGGGCGAGTCAACACTGTTACATCTGCTTATTATGTAACAGGCTCAGAGAGTCATAATCCGATCGCTGGGCGGCCGATTGATATCAGTGCTGGTATGTTCGCTCAGGAGTTATCTTACGATATTAACTGGATTCGATTAAGAGGCTCACTTTTTTGGGCATCGGGGGATAAAAATCCATTTGATGGCAAAGGCAACGGGTTTGACTCTATAGTAGATAATCCAAATTTTGCTGGTGGGGATCTATCGTATTGGCAACGCTCAGGGCTACCGCTCATCGCTGGTGGTGAGGTTTTCTTAGTTAATAGAAATAGCTTTTTACCGAATTTTAGAGCTGGCAAAGAAGAGGGGCAGTCTAACTACGTTAATCCAGGATTAAGGCTGCTCAACCTAGGCGCAGATTTTGAAGTGACGCCCACGCTAAAGCTGATTACTAATGCTAGTTATCTCCAGTTTGATCAGGTAGCTCCTCTTGAGGCGGTTCGCCAAGATGGATCTTTTGATAGAGACATCGGTTATGATTTTTCGGCGGGTTTAATTTATCGTCCGTTCTTAAATAATAATGTGCAGGTAAGGGCAGGGGCCTCAGTCTTGTTACCCGAGGACGGTGTAAAGAATTTATATGGTGATAATCAGTTGTATGATTTTTTTACCAATTTAATTTTAGAGTACTAGTAGATGCTAAGATTCTTAATCATCTTGTTGTTGGCTTTTCCAGTATGGGCACAAGAACCTGAGGAGAAAATTACGCCGATTGGTCCCCGGATTGA
>CAZWGK010000025.1:14784-18415 GCA_964633685.1 uncultured Bdellovibrionales bacterium
TGCATAGTAATCCTGCCGTGGTGATAGGCTGCGCTCAGTGTCACGGTGGAGATGCCACAGTTAGGGCCTCAAACTATAAACACGGCTCACCTGAATTTGATGCTTTGAAAATTAAGGCACACGTTGCTCCAAAACATCCTGAAAATTGGCCTACCTCAAGAAACCCAGAGCGGTCTTATACTAATTTGCTAAAAGAGTCAGCGGAGTTTGTTAAGTTTATGAACCCAGGGGATTTGCGCGTTGCCCCTGAAACTTGTGGCGGATGCCATGCTGAAATAGTGAACGCCGTAAAGAAGAGTCTCATGACAACTTCCGCCATGTTGTGGGGTGGTGCGTCTTACAACAATAATATTCTGCCGTACAAAAAATACGTCTTAGGAGAGAGTTATAATCGCAAAGGTGAACCGCAATCCGTTAGTGATGATTCAATTACTCCTGAGCGCGAAAAGATGGGGGCTCTAAAAAAATTAGTGCCATTACCGCAGTGGGAAGTTGTAGCGCCTGGGGATAATTTTAGGGTTTTTGAGCGAGGCGGGTTGTTTATCAAGACGCAGTTCCCTGAGATTGGTAATCCCAACAGGTTAGAAGATGCTGGTCGCCCTGATATCCGACAATCTAATCGAGGGCCCGCCACAGGAAATCGAATTTCGGTTCCTGTATTGAACGTGCATAAAACAAGACTTAACGATCCTCATCTCTCGTTAATGGGTACAAACGATCACCCTGGCGATTACAGAAATTCAGGGTGTACGTCGTGTCACTCTATTTATGCAAATGATAGAGATGAGAGATTCTCTGGTCCGTACTCTAAGTTTGGACACGAAGGGAAATCCCAAACAAGTGACCCCACAATTCCGAAAGATGAAGAGGGGCATCCATTAAAGCATGAGTTCACTCGGGCGATTCCTACGAGTCAGTGCATGGTCTGCCATATGCATCAACCAAATATGTTCGTAAATTCATATCTTGGGTACACCATGTGGGATTACGAAGCCGATGCGCCATCGATGTGGCCCAAAAAACAGAAGTATCCAAGCCACGATGAAAAGTGGGCCTCTTATGACCATAATCCTGAAGGGGCGGCAGCTAGAGGACTGTGGAGTGATAAAGAGTTTTTAAAGAAGGTAAGTGAATTAAATCCAAACTTACAATCAACACAGTTTGCTGATTATCACGGACACGGCTGGAATTTTAGAGCCGTCTTTAAGAGAGATCGGAAGGGAAATCTCTTAGATGCTAAGGATAAAAAAGTTTCGAATGTAGATCCTGAAAAGTTTAAAAAAGCAGTTCACCTCACCGATATTCACGTTGATAAAGGTATGCACTGTGCGGATTGTCACTTTGGTCAGGATAGCCACGGCGATGGTCATATTTATGGCGAAGTAGCACAGGCTGTTGAGATTACCTGTGCGGATTGCCACGGCACAGTAAAAGCTCGTACTAATTTAAAAACCAGTGGCCCAGCTGCGCCAGATGGTGGCAACGATCTCTCTACAATGCGAACCCCTTCAGGCAAATTGAGATTTGAGTGGAGAGGGGAGCGGTTGTATCAACGTTCTAACCTTTATCCTGATAAAGAGTGGTTGGTAAAACAGGTGCGGGATTTAGTTAATCCAAACGATTCTTTATATAATCCAAAAGCAGCTAGAGCTAAGCTCACGAAGACCCTGGCTCCTTCAGAAATTACCGACAAAAAAGCGAGCCTCGGTGAAGTTGATAATGCTAAAAATTTATCTTCGATGTTAGCGCACGATGATGAAAAGATGGCGTGCTTTACCTGTCACAGCTCCTGGGTAACGAGTTGTGCTGGCTGCCACTTGCCGATTGAAGCTAACTGGAAACAGAAATCAAAACATTACGACGGGAAAGAGACCAGAAACTGGGCTACTTATAATCCACAAGTAGCTCGTGATGACATGTTTCAGATAGGTCGTCATGGCGATGCCAAGGGTAATAAGATTGTTCCAATACGCTCTTCAAGCGCCCTTATATTAAGCTCTACTGATATTAATCGTCAGAAGATTTATGTGCAGCAACCTCCAACCGCAGCATCTGGGCACAGCTCTCAAGCTTTCGCACCTCATTTTCCTCACACTGTAAGAACCACTGAAACCAAGCAGTGTGTTGATTGTCACGTTTCAAAAGAGAACGATAACAATGCAATCATGGCGCAGTTACTTCTCTTTGGAACCAATTTCGTAAACTTTATGGGGTACCATGCATATGTGGCTACCGGCGACGGTGGATTAGAGGCGGTTCAGGTTACTGAGTGGGACGAGCCTCAAGCAGTTATCGGAAGCTATCTCCACAAATATGCTTACCCTGATTACTTTAAGAAGCACCAAGACGATAAACTTGAGTTGCAAACAAGCCACGAGCACCACGGCATGGGTGGGGAAACCAATACTATTCAATTAAGAGGGGAGTATCTCTTTACCACTGCTGGCACCGATGGCTTTAGAGTTTATGATGTAGCTAACGTTGCCAATAAAGGATTCTCTGAGAGGATTGTGACCGCGCCAGTTTCTCCTCTGGGGCAAGACACTCATGTTAGTTCAAAAAATGCTACTTCTTTTGCACTGCCAACCAACATGCCGATTGCTCCATTCAGAGAGCAGTTGCCTGAAAATCAGGAAGACCCGATGCATCCGATCTATCATTACGCAGCTATCACTGATAGTGAGGAGGGCTTAATTTTAGTTAATGTCGATACGTTGGCAGATAGAGATCCTCAGAATAATTTCTTAGAGCGCGCTCTTACTTGGAACGAGGATGGAGTCTTAAAAGGTGCTCGACACATTCAGTTAGCTGGTAGTAACGCTTTTATTACAACTACAACTAAGTTAGTTATCTTGGATCTAAATGAGCCGCTTGAGCCAAGAGTTCGGGCAACGGTAGATTTTAATAATCCGACTGCATCTGCGATTCAGTTTAGATATGTTTTTGTGACCGATGCCGAGGGATTCCATGTTGTGGATATCACCAACATTGATAGACCAGTGAAGGTAACTTCTGCTTCTATTCCTCTTTCTGATGCGCGTAATCTTTATATCGCAAGAACTTATGCCTATGTAGCAGGGGGCCGTGAAGGGCTTGTGATAATTGATATTGAAAAGGCTGATAAACCAAAAATTTATGAGAGGTTTACAGATGGTGGAGAAATTAACGATCTTAACGATGTAAAAGTGGCTTCAACTAACGCTAGCCTCTTTGCTTACCTTGCAGATGGAAAGAACGGCTTAAAAATTTTGCAGCTCACAGACCCAGATAGAGTTCCCGGATTTTACGGATTCTCTCCAGAGGTTAAACCAAAATTAATCGCTCGACGGCAGACTCACGGGCCAGCCGTGGCTATATCTAAGGGATTAGACAGGGATAGAGCAGTAGATGAAACTGGAAATCAGGTGAGTGTGTTCGGAAGAATTGGCTCTCGACCTCTATATTTGGAAGAGATGAAGAAGATGTATTTGAACAGAGACGGCAAACTGTTCTCAGTATTGAATTAGAGTAAATGGTTTTACTCTATCGGTTCATCAAATTTCTTTGGAAATAAAGTGCCCATATCTAAATTATCTATATTTTGATTAGTGCTCTTCTTTCGCGAATCTATGAGATTTTTGTGATAAGAAAA
>CAZWGK010000026.1:0-7954 GCA_964633685.1 uncultured Bdellovibrionales bacterium
CTTCGAAAGACTCATGCTCCATCACATGGCACCAGTGACAAGTAGAGTACCCGATACTTAAAAATATTAATTTATCCTCTGCTCGAGCTATCTCAAAGGAATCCTCGCTCCATGGTTGCCACCAAACAGGATTATTGGCGTGTTGTTGCAGATAAGGGCTTTTTTCGGTAGATAATCTATTAGCTTTCAACTTTTCCTCGGATTACTCGATTTCAACTTTAGCTGATAACAGCTTACGGCATTTTATCCCTTAACTCCATTATGAACAGCTCCAACAAGACAGCCCAAAATGAGCCCGATGTAGAGCGATTAGTGGATTCTCTATCTAGTAAGCATTGGGACTGGCGGTATATGACCCCTGCGGAATGTCCCCGAGATTTATTTTCTGCCCTGGCTGGAAAGTTAACTCATATTCCAAAAAGTGAATGGGCCAAGCGGGTTGAGTTCGGTGGAACTTTTGTAAACGGAATCGAGGTTACTCAAAATCGTTCCCTCTCAGCTCCATGTCGCATTGAGTATTATGAACCGAAATATGATTATGCGAATCCCGATAAATACTTTCCGACTTTTAAAAATGAGTACGTCTTATACAATGATGGCGAACTAGTTTTTGTTTATAAGCCACCTGGTGTTCCAGTGTTTCAAGCCCGAGAACAGAGAAAGGTATTTTTTAAAGGGCAACTCGAGGATCATTTTGGTTGTGCTATCCACATGCCATCAAGATTAGACACCTCTGTTTCAGGATTAATGCCGATAAGTATTAAGCCAGGATTTCACGACCCCTTACAAAGAATTTACGAGAAGCGACTAGTATCAAAACATTATCTACTTCTTGTGGCAGGGAAACCCTCTTGGGATGCTCAAACCGTCGAAGCTCCGATTGGTCGAGACATGCGACATGCAGTTTTGCGAAAGGTAGTCGGCGCAGACCAAGGCAAACCAGCGGTTACCCAGTTTAAACACATGTCGACTGGCCCTTTGAAATTGCCTACGGGTGAAGAGATTGAAGTCAGCCTCCTCAAGGCAAAACCAGTAACAGGCCGGACTCACCAGATCCGAATCCATGCCGCTCACACGGGCTTTCCGATTATAGGCGATAATTTTTATGGCGGTGTGCCTTTTGATAATCTCTGCTTAATGAGTTACGCCGTAAGATTTCGAAGACCCATCACAGGGGCTCCGATAGATTTTAAATTACCTGACGAATTTATTGCCCCATGGGCTCAAGGAAGAATTCCTAAGCGCGAGCACGACGAGTAGAGGCATAGCCATCTTTTAACCTCACCCACTCAATTTCAATAGCCGAAGTTAAAGAAGACAACTGGGTCAATCTCTTCTTTAAGTAATCAAAGGTGCCCTCTTCGTAATTAGTTTGGGACTCTGGATGAATATAGTTGGAAGGCACCGAGGCAATACTCTCCCCTGCTGCCATTGCTCTTAAAACTGGAATAAAAACAGCATCCCAGTTATCTCCGTATTCGCCTTGATAAGATAAAAAATATTCGGCTATTTCGGGGCTAAAGACTCTTGGCCCAAACCAGGCATCCAACTTAAGCCCAGTTAGCTTGTGCCAAAATGTATTACCAAGAGTCTCAGATAATTTTTGAGACTCTGGATATGAATCCAAATTCTTTCTGGCTGGAATTACCATGCTTGTTACTCCCTCCAAAACATAATTAGCAAACTTTGGAATCTCAGCTATTAATTTAATCTTTTCTATCTCGGTGTAAGCAATTGCTTTATAACCTGCGGTTACAGCATGACGGATAGCCTCACGTCTAGCTCCACCTAAAGTCTTTCCCTCTTGATTGTAGAAAACAACGCCCTCTTCTTTGAGAGCTCTTTTATAAAAATTATCGGAACCACCATCAACAGCGATTACAGGTATACCCAAAGCCTTAGCTTCTGCGGCAGCTTGCACAGCAAGATCACCCCTAACTTTCTCAGAAGGATTTACCCGACGAAATAAAGTGGTAGTAGCTATTACAAATTTTTGATTGGCCGTTGAGGTCATGCAACTCGGTTAAATTAATCACCGTCTTCACGCACGAATTCGAGCTTTTCGACTTCTGCGTCCGACACCTCAATATCCACTTTAGTGGAATCTTTTTCAATATCATCGACCGAGTTTTTAAACATTTTACCACCCTTATGGGCCTCTTTTATCGCATATAAAGAGGGGCCACTATGTCGGCCTTCGGGCTTGACTTTTTTCTCGACCATTTTGTACTGGGTTTCACGTAAGTCTCTCTTTTTGCGCTCAACACCTGGTAAAGCAATCCCTTCTGGTCGAAATCTTAAAGCCGAGTTCTTTGTAGACATCCCACCGATGCTAGTCTCTTGCGGCGGCATCTCATCTAATGAAAAATCAAAATCAAAACGTAACCGTCTTCTAGTCTTCTCTTGAGTCACAGTGGTCTCTTCAGCTCTTGGCTCTTGCCGTAGCTCCAATGCCTGAGGTTGTGGCTGCGGTTTTGGCTGAGGTTGAGGCTTTGGCTCTGGTTGAGGCTTTGGCTCTGGTTGCGGCTTCACCTCTGGTTTAGGCTCTGTTTTTGGCTCAGGCTTAGTTTGAGGTTTTAATTCAGGCTTAGGTTCCAGTTTGGGCTCGAGCTTGGGCTCTGTCTGAACCTCTGGTTTAGTCTTAACCCTCTCTAAAGTTTCTTGCTTGATTTCAGGTTTAGCCTCAATGGCTGGGGGCGTCTCTGGCTTTAATTTCGGTTCATTTTTTAATTCCTCTTTTGGCTTGGCCTCAACCTCGGTCTTAGTCTCAGGTTTAGCCTCCACCTCTGGCTTGGCCTCAACCTCAGGCTTAACTTCAGGTTTAGTTTCTACCTTAGGCTTTGCCTCAACTTTTGTCTCAGTTTTCTCTTTTATTTCTGGCTTAGCTTCTGTTTTCTTATCAACTTCAGTCTTAATCTCCGGTTTTGTTTCAACTACTTTATCAGTTTTTGCCTTCGGAGGAGCCTCTGTGGCAACACCGCCACCATCATCTTTTCCAGGGGTCCACGAGTCATTACTAAAGTCATTATCATCGGCTATTTTCTCGATATCGTTATCTTTGCTAGATTGCTCTTGGGATTGCTTCAGCAATTCACCTTGCTGTCTTTTTAAACTCTTTAATTCTATCTCTAATTCTTTGATTGTTTTGGTAAGCTCCATTCTCTCATACTCACCAAATGTTTCCTCTAGAGTCTGCTTGCTCCTTGATATCTCCTCTTTTAATAACTTTTGCTGCTCTCTAATTTCATCGACCTTTTCCTGTATAGGGTCTTGTTTAGACTCTGACACTTTGGACTCAGTCACTTGCTCTTTTGGTTTAAATTCAGGCATCTTCTCGCTCTTGCCCCAGGAGGCTTCCATCTGTTGCATAAAATCATCAACAACTACTGGCGCCTCTATTTTCGGTGCTGTCTCAATATTCCCATCAAGTTTAACTTGGTCCACCACAGGCTCGGACTTTGGAGTTGGAGATTCAATTTTAGGCCCAGATTCTACGATCTCAGACACTTGCTCTCTAGGCTTAAACTCAGGTGCCTTCTCACCTTTACCCCATGAAGATTCCATCTGCTGAATAAAATCATCCACTACGGCTGGAGCCTCTGTCGCGACACTTTCGCTCTGCTTAATAGGCTCAGGTTTTACCTCTGAATTCAAATTCCTAGCAGGCTCTCTAGCTGAGTTATAGGCATCCTCAAGCCAAGCATACTCTTCGTTTAATGTCTTAGAACCGAGGGCTTCATCTCCACCTGCCTTACTTGAATCCGCCTTCTCAAAAGAAACTTCTTCAAGCTTGGGTGCGCTTTCTTCGATTGTGACTTTACTCTCTACTTTGACCTCTGGGCCCACTTCGGTAGTTTGAGGTTTGGAGTTTGACTGTATCTCTGGTGTAGGTTTGTTTAGTGCTACCTCAGATGTATCAACTTTACGGAGTGCGTCGGTAGTTTCTTTGCTTAATACTTCCTTTAACTGCGCGCTTGAAACAGGTGGCACTGAATCAACTGCTACCCTTTTGAATGTTCCAAATTTCTGCCCATACAGACCAAATGCTTCAAAGCAAGCTCCAAAAACAGCCGCATCGATTATAGTGCTTTGGTTGACCTCATGTCCCATAGCCATTCTTAATGGCACATCGATTCCAACGTTTAGAACAGCACCGCCAACTACTCTGACACCAGCATCACCTAGGACTTTTCCAACACCTGCACTCATCAGAGACTCGGCTTTACCAACAGCGGAACCAACAGGATCTAATATTGCTGCCACTTTACTCGGAACAGTCGGACCAACAGTCGCTGCGGATCTTGCAGCGCCTATACGACCAGCCGCAAACTCTATGCCCTTGCCTAGAATCATCATCTGAGCAAAAGCGATTCCACCGTCTTGTAATCTTGTCGAAAGGTCACGATCGTCATTATGGACCATGTTGTGGACCGCACCAGCTGTAGCCATCGCAGTTACCTTACCTACAGCATATGAACCAACCTTAACTCCCTGCAGAGCCTGTGTTCCCAAACAGATACCAGCGGCTGTTCCAGCAACATACCCGACCTTTTCTCCCCCATGCGCAACCGTACCAGCTACACCATCTAGATTTTTATAGGCGGAGTCGATAGTTTCATAACTCCTTGATACCTCTTTCTCTCCATGAATCTTTCCTGCCAACCATTTACCCATCGCCTCAGGACTTACCCAGTCAGCGGTCACACCCCTAATAATTTGGTCACTTGTTTTGCTAATAGCGGCTACAGTCATACCTACTGCACCACCGGCAGCATGGTAGTCTCTAGCTTTCTGAATCTTAGCTCTCTCTTCTAAAAATTTGTTACAGTGCTCAAATGCTGCATGTGCCTGTGCTTCCATTAACATCCGAGCGGCTGGATCTTGCGGCAACTCACCTCTCAGAACCTTTTGAGCTGACTCTAAATGGGGAATCGTGCTTGATTTTCCGCCGTTAGTTACTCTCAAAACAGAATAAATGCTTCCCAAATTAGCAAATTTATCAAGGTATTCCTTATTATCAAAATCAATTTTTAACTCTGAATCCTTAAAAATCTCGACGCAAAGCCCCTTTAACTCGGCTTCACCCAATCCATCTGGGTCAATTGATTGCTTTTCTAAGTCACTGCGCCATTTCGGGACATAGCTGTCTAAAATCTTCTGATATCGCTCTTTATTGTCGTGGTACAGAGAATCACGTTGTGGGATCACCCGGAAAGGCTTAGCTGGATCAGTCGTAATTTCAACCACTGTGGCACCGTGCTGCCTTAATTCTTCTACTCTTGCCACATAAGTAGTCTCTTTTAACTTCAGGTCGTTGTGATATCGGCTACTAATTATTTCAACGGTATCATTAAATTTCTGTTGGAGTTCAGCTCCCTGAAATCCTTGAGCCCGTAATGCCAGTGCTATATCCTCTTGCATCTCCTGGCTCTTACCTGAATAGTATTTTACTCCTGGAACTCCGAGCCCTAAACCAATAGTGTGTTTTTTGGTATCGCGATAGTGATCACCATATTGCATGTACTCACTCTTTACTCGCTCAATTTCGCGGGCACCAATCAATGAATTAGCCCCTCTCATAAACGAGGCCACTGAGTTATCTAGATACTCTCCACGCACACCGAGCTTCTCAAAACACGATCTAACTCTGTTAAGACTCTCGTCACTATCAGCAAAACGTTGTGAAAAGTATAGGTTGTCGACAACGGCCATAGAGCGCAACTCTGCTTTGGCATAAAGTATGCTCAACTCCTGCTTAATCTGCTCTTTTTGTGGTCCTTTTAAAGAAAGTTGGTCGATCTTTGTATTTAGAGCACCCCACATTACATTAGAGCCAGGGCCAGCATTTACCGCTACCTTTAAATCGGCCAAAATACTTTCAACTTGTTGACGCTCACTTTTTGAAGCGTTACCCAATCGCGCATTAACTGACGACTGAGTTGCCTCAAATTCTCTCATTAACTTTGAATCATTGGTATAAACGGAGACTAATTTTATATCATCTGCCGAAACTTTTTGATTTGCTACCGAGGTAGCCTGGACGAGTAAATGAGATAACTTATCTCTTCCACCTACTAGAGCACAAAGAGTTTCAAATTCTTCTTTTTTAAAACTAGCCTCTAACTTTGCTACGCCTCTCTGCAAAGACTCGGCACTTGGAAATCCAGGGTCCTTACAAAGTTCCCGAGCAGCAGTATCCACTCTATCTTGCAAAGCGTAACGCAAATCAGGGTTGAGCTTACTAAAGCTAGCCTCAGTCGCTTGGAGCTCTGTTTGTAAACGAGAGAGAATTTCATCTTTTGATAATCCCACAACAGAGAACTGTCTATCTAAAGCAGCTATGCGCGCTTCAATCATCTCTTTGGAAGCCTTTTTTTGATTAAACTCTGAGGCGAGCACTATTTCAACAGCAGAGGCTTTTATGGCGTCACCCATACCCCGCTCGATTTCTTTGATGACTGCCTGACCTACCTGATCAATTTCTTTTGGAGCGATGGCACTCTTTACGCTCGCTACATACTCTTGAATATCTTTATCTGTTGAACTTTCGAGTTGCTTTAAGAGTGATTTTATTAATCGATCCTCAGCCTCTGGAATTAAAGAAGCCATATCAGGGCAAGCACTACCACGCTCTTTTCTAATATTTTGGATTTCTGGAACTAGGTAATCTTTAAACTTGGTGCCTTGAACCTCTCTGCCCGCAATTATCGCCTGAAGATACAGAGCTGCCGTGCGCTCATCTCTTTCCTTTTCTGGAATTTGACTTAAATGGAGAGCGGCCGTGACACCTTTAAGTCTAAGCTCATCAGCACTTCGATCCTTGCAGGCTAAGCTTTCAGCTCGTCTAGCAACCTGCATTCGCAAACTAGCACCCTCTAATATTAAGGCTGCGCTATCTTTAGCTGAGTACCGGTCTCCATTCGGAGCAGTATCATCTATCAAACCGATTATCTTTTCACATACTTTGATTTTGGTAATTGCATCCAGAGTCTCAGAGCGAAGCATCTGATTCGCTTTTAACACTTCCGCTTTCATTGCAGCGACGAAATGTTCGGGTGTAATCTCTGTTTCTCGGGCACGTAGCTCATCGACCCGATCCATAAATTGTGAGATTGCGAGTGGATCTTGAGCGGCAGCGGTATCAGTTTGACGGGATAATGATAACTCTCTCTGGATTCTCTCTTGCTCAGCTTTTGATATCTCTGGAGTATTGGTTAGATCTTGGCCGTGGCTCTCCTCAGTGAAAACCTCTAGTGAGTCCTCTGTTAAAAGAATATCAGATGCCACTAAAACCTCTGACCTGTAAAAACGCTCTTACATGACTGTTATGACGAGCTATTTTCAGGTCGTGGCATTGCTATCAATATATTGAATTGATTTAAGAAAATGTCCTACAGTTTTTGGTAAATTTTAGTAGTTCACCGCAAGTGCTAAGAGGCTCAAAACCGCCATAGTAAGAGCTGGCAAAGCTTTTTTAACTGGATCTTTAACCTTTATGTGGAATCCGACCGCAGATAACATCATGAATAACATTCCTGCAGCGGCGTATTTTGTTATCGCTGGGTAAACAACTCCTATTAACAGTCCTGCTGCTAAGGTTATCTTAATTACTCGCACTAATGAGCAAATAGTTTCAGAGAGCCCATAAACTTTAAATTCATCGACCATGTTTGCAGCGGTGCCTCCTCGCCAATCAGTGGAGCGATTAAACCGAAATGTCCAGACGTTGATTACAACAAATCCGACAATTAGCTGTGGTAGATATAGAGGCAATTCCATTAATCTCTCCTTGTAGAACGAGGCTTACCTAAGGATTTAATTCAATTTTTTTAACTTCGGCAACCCTACATTTTTCAAAAAATGAGGTTTTTTATGAATTTTTGAAGGCTTCTTTTTGATTTTCAACCCCCATAACTGGTATTAACTGTATATGAATCAAGATTTTGACCCTAAA
>CAZWGK010000026.1:7964-17898 GCA_964633685.1 uncultured Bdellovibrionales bacterium
CACAAAGCTGGATTTGCCGCCACCTTATTGGCAGCAGCACTGCCTTATTTAGGGGCTTTTTCTTTTGGAACCGAGGCTCGAGCTGCCAGCTCAATCGATCGCGAGCCAATTCCAACTGCAACAAAACAAAACCTAGATCTCTCTGATTCGACATTACCAAAAATTGCAGCAGAGCTACTCCCTGACGGCCGCGAGATCAACTCGAAGTTAGATCCCAATTCGATCCAAAAACTAGAAAAAGGTGCTGAGGGAAATTGGGCTAGTTTTCTCCAAACTGAGCTTAACAAAGAGGGATTTGCACTTGCAGTTGACGGTAATTTTGGAGAGAAAACTAATGCCGCAGTCCGCGAATTTCAAAAAGCGCACGGCTTAAAAGTCGATGGCGTAGTAGGCCCCAAAACTTGGCAGACACTACTTGAACTAGACTCACCAATTAACACTCAGAAGTTGAACCAAAAAAGTGAAGCACCTGTTGTAATAGATCTTAGCCAAAATAAAGATATGAGGGCTCTTTTGAAATGGCACGAAGGAGTAAGAAGCGATCTATATCTCTGCACCGCAGGCAAATGTACTATCGGTGTTGGTCATAATCTCGAAGCCAAAGGCTCAAAAAAAGAGATTGAATTCTATAAAAATAACCGAGCCTCCAATGAACAAATTGAACAATGGCTCACCAAAGATATTCAAGATGTAGTGTCCAAACTAGACAAAGCCCTCGGCAAAGAGACCTGGTATCAAAACCTTTCTCCAAATAGAAAGATGGTATTGGTTGATATGGGTTTTAATTTGGGTACTGATGGACTACTTAAATTCGACCGAACCCTAGAGTTGATGAAACATTCGAACTTTGAGCAGGCGGCAGAACAGATGCTCAAAAGTAAGTGGGCTAAACAAGTTGGAGATAGAGCTAATCGCTTAGCTGAGATTGTTCGAACAGATACCCTTCCGAAGATTCAGTCTCAATTTTATAAATAATTAATTCTAAGACGTAGTAGTAATGATCACATGCTCGTGGATTACTGGCTCGTTTTTATTTTTGGGATTGGATTCTAAATACTAGATTCAAGGGAGGGTTGAGGGCCAGCCTATCTGATTTATAAAATCCTCAGAGTAGAGGCTAGCCCTTAAAAGAGTTACTTCTTCTTAGTAGAAGTTTTCTTCTTTTTATTAGCTCTTACAGTTGCAGCTGCTTTTGCTAATCTTGCCTTAATCTTCTTACGATTGCGGGTCTTACCGAAACTACCAGCAGAAATTTTACCACGACGAGATCTCTTATCTCCTCTTCCCATAGGTTCACTCCTAAAAAAGTTTACTAGTGCTTTGTAGACTGAACTTCAATTAAACGCAATCATGTTGTCGTAGCTGCTTTAGGGTAGCACGCATATCCTTAGGTAAATCAGCGTTGACCGAGACTATTTCGCCAGTTGTTGGGTCAGGAAACGATAATTGCTCGGCATGAAGAGACAGTCTGCCTAATAACGGTCGCTCATTCTCTCCCTTATAACCTCTCTTAAACTCAGAGAGTTTTAAGTCCTTTCTCTTCCCATAAAGAGGATCAACAGCCAATGGATGCCCAATATATGCGCAGTGAACCCTAATCTGGTGCTGTCGCCCGGTCTCTGGATTTAATTCTAAAAAAGTAAACCTACGAAATCTCTCTCGAACTTTGAATGCGGTCTTAGAATCTTTACCATTCTTGGAATCGATCTTCATCTTCCCCGCCTTACTAGAATCCTCACCTATTGGCTCCAATATCTCTCCACTATTATCTCTGAGAGCACCATCCACGAGGGCGACATAAGTTTTAGAAATACGTCTCTCTTCAAATGAGATCGACAAATTTCGGTGAGCCTCGCTTGTCTTTGCAAATACCATGACACCACTAGTGTCTTTATCTAAACGATGCACCACAAAAATCTCGCCATATTTATCGCGTAATATAGCCTCAGCGTTCGGGATATCAACACCAAAGCGATCTGGTATCGAGAGCATCCCTGCTGGTTTAAAAATAGCTACCCAATCTTTATTTTCTTGGAGTATCTCTAATTTTTTTGGTTTTGGTTCTCGCTCAATAGGAGTTGAGTCTTCGTAACCGAATTCAAATTCTTTCACAGTGCGCCTAAATAACTAGCTCTACTAAACTAAAGAACGTGGTGCTGCCATATGCTCTATTTTCACCACCGGGTTTAAACCCAACCATTCTATCAATTTTCCCGTAAAACGGAATCTTAAATCAACGGAAAGATGAATACCGAACATAACTGTATGGCGCAAATACTTGTGGGTGGTCAGATCTATTCCATCAGTAATCTGTTGGTTGACGGTAGAAACTGGCACCTGGTACTCAAGTGGCTCTCCGTTATAGACCTGACGATAAGTGCCAATTTTTGAGCTAGCAATCGCTAAAACTTTGAACGGAAAATCAGGTGTAGGTGTTTGCTGCCGTCCTAATCTATAGAAATTTTCATATAGAGGAGAGATTCCCTCTCTCGGCATAGCTGGTCCGTTGGTGTTTACAAAAGGAGGGCACGCATTAACAGCGAAGCCTGGGGCCCCCAAAACATTTAATCCCCCAAAACACTCACCATAAATTGCCTTACTGTTGGTGAAGCCCCCTGGAGCTGGAGTGCAACACCAAGTCGCTAAACCAGGCACTGGCCCCTGCAAGTAATCAAGATTTCCGGTTCTTACATCTATCAAATACCCGGCAAACCCAACCTCTAATCTATAGAAATTACTTTGCGTGGCAGGATTAATACCCAAAGCTGTTACGACCTGAGTTTGTAACCCAGGAGCAAAGTTAGAGAAGGCGACCTGAAGAACACTACTAGCTACTCTATTACTTCCCATCACCGGGGAATCAATTTGCGGCAATGCGTTAACTACGATTCGTTTTGCTTTACCCACAACGTACAAATAATCAGCCAAGCCCAATAGCCCTAACATTAGAGGCAGTAGTATCGACAATAGTATCGCTGTTTCTAGAACCGCGAATCCATGTTTGTCTCGCCTATTCATGACCAAGGTACACCTGCCGTTCAGAGATAGATAAATAATCCTGCATCGTAGTTACTAAATCCTGTCCCTCGGAGGATGAATACCGAACCCTTACTTTAGGATGAGTCGCCTCCCAGGATGTAATGGCATTTTTGATTTCGGTCTCAGCAGCTCGGAATCCAGCACAATCATTAAAAATACAGCTAGGATACTGCCCATCGCGTAAAACTAGGTGAATGTACACACTCAGTGGCTTGGTCAAATTAGCAGCCTGAGCATGGAGCGTGTTCAGCCCAGCGACCAGCCGATTTCTTATTGTTGTGCGCTCTGCAGTGGTGGCTGTCTCGTAACCCACCATCACTCCATTAATTACTGAGCGTGGTAAATGTCCCAAAATAATAAGGACCTGTTTCGTCGTTAAATTTACCAGTTCACCTCTCTCTGCGACTCGATTTGGTGCATTTAAAACCGACAGTCCAACCCCCTCAATTATATCTTTTATCCCGAGCGAGGCATTTGGATGAGCTCTTCTACCCCAAACTGCTTCTCTAAGAGATAAATTATTATCACTTAGAGTCTGATTCAAAGTCCAAGTAGTTTCATCAACGAAGTTTGGAATTAAGCCCGCACCGTTATGATTCAGGATCACTGTCTCTGTATCTATACTTAAATGAGGGTATGCATGGCGCATCTGCGGATCGGGTAAGGTTGTATCAAGAGTCAGTTGAGACTGAGTGGCTCTCCACTGGGTTAGGTCTTTCTCTGCTACTTGGGCCGCAGCTATGCAATGCCTATCTCGCCAGTTATTCGTTGAAATATTATAGGAAGCATTCTCTATAATTCCCTCTGCCTGGGGAAACGACGACTTATATCCCCCTTTAATTACCGGCCTAATTTCAAAGACCCCGTTACTGCTTGAAGGTCCGGTAAAAATACCGACTGAATTAAGCCCTATTTGCGAATTTTGATAGTAGTACCGAATTACCGCCTCTTTGATAGCCGAATAAGTCGGATTGAAGCATATTTGAGTACGCTTAAGCGCAGTCCTAGGTGGCGTGGGATTACCGTTGAATATACCCCCTGCGAATATATTCCTAAAATATCTCGCCTCTCTCCAATTCCGTGAATCCTGATCAATATAGATATTAGTGAACATGAAATAGTTATTATAGGAGTCAATTGTTCCCGAGGTATTTCTAATAATACCTTGCTTACCCCACCAGCCACCCGCAGCCGGATCAGAATTGTCTGCATTTGAATCAAGACTGAGTGGCATCACATCCATGCTGGAGTCAAAATAAATTCCTATATCTTTTGGTTGCGTTCGAGCATTAGCATAAAGGTGATGGGTGAAGGTTCCCTCAAAACCAAAAAATTTTGCCCATGGGAGGGAAAATGGGGCCGACATATGAGCCTGCACTCGATCATTCTCAATTGAGACAGTAACTATTCCCACGCCATAGGTTCGAACTAAATAGCTGTAACTTGATAAATATTTTTTGACTGAGTCCTTTACCATTTCTTGAGACGGAAGTTGGCGCACACCATACAGCACAGCTGAATCTAGAACTTTCTGTTCGGTAGCCCTTAGTGTGAAAATATTAGAAACGTCGAACCCGACTGAGAGGATAAGAAGTATGATCGGAAATATCACCGCCACTGCTAAAATTAGCATGCTGCCTGATTCAGATTTTGAAATCTTTAGTGGCTGTCGCAATTTCATAGATCGCGTCCAAAACTATAATCTCCTAACCCACCTTAATCAAACCCTAAAAAGTTAGGTTGGATTATTCCCTGTTTTAGTGATTGAATAAAAAGCCCTCCAAATATATCCTGTAGCCAATGACACCAGTAACACCAAATACCTCGCATGACAGAGGATTCAACACTCTCGAATTCGGAATAATGGTCGCAATCGTAATGTTCATAGTGACTGGGGTATTCGATCTATACATGTTATTTAAGGCCAGATCGGCCATCTCAGATGCGACAGAAATGGTCGGGGACCTTGTAGCAGCCCTGCCACCCAGCTCGACCTCTTCAACCATACTGAATACTCAAGTCATGAATAACGCCTCTGATTTTATAAAAGAGATATTTCCGAGTGCCCAGTCTGGCTGCTCTGGAGACTTTTGTTATCAGATTGGTCTAGACCTTACTAACTCTTCGCTACCTCCTGGTAATTTTATCGTTAATGGCTCAATTGAGATGCCTACGCTTGTGCTTGGAGGAAGAAAGACCTTATCAGCCCAGGCCTATCGGCGCTTTGAATCCTCTTATGCGCCCACCACCCAACTTTTAGAGTTAGTAGATCCTAACGGCTAACTAGTTTCTATTTTATTATAACTAGGAGCTAATCTTAGCATCATCGCTTCCATCATTTGCCGCGCCTTCTTTCTTTCGGGATTTACTCTATCTTCTAGCTCTTGCACACTCCGAGAGTAGGTAGCCTCATCAGTTAATAAAAGCATAATCTCAATCTCCTGCTCTGAAGGATTAGGGGATTGTCTCAACTCATTTAGTATCGCCATGTGCGCCTTGGTCCGATCTGCTGGGAGTAGCTTTAGGTCGAACATATAATTAAGATTATTAATGTATGCCCCGTACTCCGACTCGCTTATCTTATTTGTGACTCTGAGGAATTCGCACTTAGCCGCTAATTGCATCGGGTTAACGTTACCCATCGCCATCATAGATTTAAAATTATCACGAACCTGCTCTAGCGTCGTAGCATTCGAGATGGCAGCATTAAGCGCTTGAGAAGATGCCCGCTCAAAGAGCCGTTGCTCTGTCATGCTTGGATCTAACCCTGTGGCCAATGAATAAAGCTGAGACATAGGAACTGAATCAGTAGCAAGCTTGTTTCCGAGATCTACATCGAATGTTTTCCTCTCAGTTCCGTCGAGATTTTTTAGTTTTGTTTTTCCATCAGCAGCAATATTGTACTCAGAGCCATCAGCAAGTTTTACTAGATACTGCCCATTTACCTCGCTAGCAAAGCCCGCTTTCTCAATACCTTTGCGCCATTGGTCGGGCATCATTTGATCTTTTTTCTTTTTACTTCCAAAACATCCCACTAGAGCCCCAATACCGGCGCCGATTAAAGTACCTATCCCCGGGATAATTCCGGTTCCGACTTGAGCCCCCAGCGCTGTGGCTACCATACCTGCGCCAGCTCCAATCGCCATGCCAGCCGAACCACCACCTATGGCTCCTATTTTTACCGCTTCGGATCCTCTGGGCATATCTCCAAGCGCATCAATTACGTCTTTGAATTGGCGGACCCCTTTAATCACCTGAATTCCTCCAGCAACTGCCTCACCAGCAGCACCGACCGCGTTTTGCAAACCAGTTTCAACTCCTAGCTTATCAAATGCCTTAAGAATATGGTCGGCCGAACCAATCACCGAGGAGAGCCTCTCCTCTTTGCTCATATCGCCCCAATTCGATAGGGTGTTTACGGCCGACAGAGCTCCTTGGACGAGAGTTGGGTCTGATATTTTAGAAAGCAGTCCGCTCAACTCTCCGTGTTGGGCTGTACTCAAAACATCAAGCTCTTTTAAGAGATCAAGTCCGAGTCCACCTCCAATACTTATTTTGTTTACCGGATTTAAATCACTCCATCCTGAGGCAGCTCCAAAAATACGACCGACGGTTTCACCTGAAATACCTAGAATCTGGGCATCAGCTAAAAACTGGCGGATCTTTTCTGGCGACTCCGCACCTAACGCGGACATAGCCTGTCCTAGTAAACCAACATAAGGCTCAGCCTCTCCACTCGGAGCAAGTTGCCTTAGCAAAGAGAAGACTGGGCCCAAATCTCTTACACTTGAATAGCTGTTCGTAAAAGTTGGAGCTGTGCCTAGGGAGTTTTCAAACCGTGAAGTATCACCGCTACTTTCAAAATAATAATTGAAAGGGGTTACTATCTTGGAGATTATTAAATTCGCTATTCTTTCAATATCTGATTCTCTTCTCATTTGGCTATCAGGTACTAGCTGATACGGTACGCCCTCAACCAAATTTCGATTAATACTCCTTCGTTCAATGCCACCAATAAAGTCTTGGCTTTGCGGATATAAAGAGAATACTCTCGAAAGATCACTATAATCACCTCTTAGATTCATAACTCTCCACGATTAAACAATTGAGCATCAGCTCCGAATACTAATCGTAGAATTGGGGAGAAAGTTGCGTGATTGAGAGAAATTTATCTGAAAATAACGGAGGCGACCTAGTCTTTCCACATCGAAAACATGAATAACAGCCCTAAAGTCCTCAACAATAATGCAGTGGTTGCCATCTTTACGTGCATGGCTCGGTTTTGAGGAGTAGCGGTACCCTTAACTAGCTTAAAGCCAAAGTAAACAACCGGAATATAAAGGAAGAACGCTGAGGCAGAGAAAAGAATGTGTATCTGCTTAAACAAAGAGAGGCTAAATTCAAGGGCCGTGCCGATTGCATCTCTGGTAATCTGTAAATAAAGGACCAACATTGTGTCCATTACTATTCCCAAAATCATAAAGGGAACGTGGACCGAGCGGTCTTTGCGCCGAGAGTATCCGTAAGCCATCACGGCCCACGACAACAATGCAAAATACATATAAATGGTCATAACTCCCCGTTTATACCCTCGAAGAAGACCTGCCGCAATTTAAATTAATGATTTCAATGACTTTTATTTGACCCTAGAATTTTAATTTATCTTAATTAGTGGTAATTACTGGGGTCTAAACTTTGGGAATATTTACATTGTGGAGAATCAGATATGACCACCGAAGCGCGCGACCTTATAGTTCTTGGATCTGGACCTGGCGGATATGTAGCCGCTATCCGCGCATCCCAACTCGGAAGAAAAGTTACCATCGTTGAGAAATCAGAGCTTGGCGGTGTCTGTTTGAACTGGGGATGTATCCCAAGTAAGGCTCTCCTCCGCTCTGCGCAACTGTACCACGACATGAAGAGAGGTGGTGAGTTTGGATTTGAGGTTGGCGAAATCAAAGTAGACTTCCCATCCGTTATCAAACGCTCCCGTGATGTAGCTGCTAAGATGGAAGGTGGTGTTAACTTCTTAATGAAGAAGAGCAAAGTCGAGATTGTTAAAGGATTCGGCGTAATCGAAAAGGGCAATAAGCTAACTGTCACAGATGCTACGGGTAAAAAGACAACCTACTCCTATAAAGATATTATCATCGCCACTGGAGCTCGCCCAAGAGAATTGCCAGGTCTGCCAGTTGACGGCAAGACAGTTCACACCTCAAGAACTATTCTTGAAAACAAAGTAATGCCTCAAAAGCTTCTTGTGATTGGCTCCGGCGCAATCGGCATGGAATTCGCTTATTTCTTTAATTCCATGGGCACAAAGGTAACCGTTGTTGAGATGATGCCTCAGATTCTTCCAGTAGAAGACACCGAGATAGCCAATCAACTTGAGAGAATTCACACCAAGCACGGTATGACTATTCGTACCAAGGCAAAGACAGAGGGTCTGAAGGTGACCGGCAAGACAGTTTCATGCTCAATCATCTCTGACAAAGGAGAAGAGAAATGGAGCGGTGATGCCTGCCTTGTAGCCATCGGTGTTAATGCGAACGTTCAAGGTATCGGCCTTGAGAACGCTGGCATTGCTCTAACAGATAAAGGATTCATCAAGGTTGATGGATTCCTCCGCACCAATGTTCCAAACCACTATGCTATCGGCGACGTTTCTGGTCCTCCAATGTTAGCTCACAAAGCTAGCCACGAAGCTATTGTTGCAGCCGAAGCCGCTTGTGGCAAACACCCACACGCTATGCGTTACGACAACATTCCAGGATGTACTTACTGCCAACCTCAAGTTGCCTCAGTCGGTCTTACTGAGCAGGCATGTAAAGAGAAAGGTATTAAGTACCGTGTTGGAAAGGTTCCGTTCAGCGCCATCGGAAAAGCTGTAGCTATCGGCGAACCAGACGGAATGTGCAAAGTCATCATCGATGATCAGTTAGGTGAGATCTTGGGCGTGCACATTCTGCACTCTGAAGCTACCGAGCTTATCTCTGAGGTTGCCGTAATCAGATCTCACGAAGGAATCGCTGCCAGCGTAGTTGATACTATCCATCCTCACCCAACTCTCTCTGAGAGCGTGATGGAGGCGATGGCATTAGCGCTTGGACGCCCAATCAACCTCTAATAGTGCTGCTTGAGTAGTATAGTAGAGCCCCCAGATTTTCTTGATATCGGATTAAAACCGTACCGAGAGGTCTGGGCTCTACAAAAAAAACTACAGAGTGAACTGATTGCAGGCACCGGTAAGCAAACCGTAATTCTGTGCGAACATCCAGCTGTAATTACTTTAGGCACAAGCGCTGACGCTGAGAATGTTTTAGCTAAAGAAGAGACTTTAAAAGAACGCGGCATTGAAGTTGTAAAAATAGAGCGTGGCGGAGATGTCACCTATCACGGACCAGGGCAGCTCGTGGTTTACCCTATTCTCAATCTAAATAACTACCGCCGAGACGTCGATTGGTATCTTAGACTCCTTGAGGGTGCAATTATTGATACTATGGCCGATTTCGGAGTTTCTGGAATTCGAATTGCGGGTAAGACCGGAGTCTGGACCTCCCCCACTGAAAAGATAGCATCCATCGGAGTGAGGTTTAGTCGGTGGTGCAGTATGCACGGGTTAGCGCTAAACGTAACCACTGCAGAAGATGGCTTTAATCTCATCAATCCATGTGGATTTAAAGATATCAAAATGTCGTCACTCCGGAGCTGCGGAGCCACGGTCGACATCGAAACAGTTGCCAAATCTCTCAAAAAACATCTCTTAAAGGCCCTGGGTCACTGATAATTTTACCTCAATTTTCATTAACTAGATTTAACCCCCAAGGGCTCCCTTCCGCCTTGCGTTTTCTTAATGAAATGATACCTTTAAGCAAGTTTCATTTATATCGGAACA
>CAZWGK010000027.1:0-17804 GCA_964633685.1 uncultured Bdellovibrionales bacterium
AGTGGAAGCTCATAAATAGAGGAGACGTCATGAGAGTTGATAACGCAATTTTTTTGGACGTTACAAAAGTGGCTTATCTTCTCTTTAATTTTTTCATCTAATGGTTGCTCGGACCGGCAGATAATAATGCTCGGGGATATGCCGTATCCCTGAAGCTCTCTTACTGAGTGCTGAGTCGGTTTTGTTTTGAATTCATTAGCGGCGGTAATGTAAGGCACTAGAGTAAGATGGATATAGAGCGTATTTTCAGCTCCAACATCAAATCTCATCTGTCTTATTGCCTCAAGGAATGGAAGGCTTTCGATATCACCCACTGTTCCGCCTACTTCTACGATGCAGATATCATAGCCTTTTGCGACTTCATTTACCCGGCGTTTAATTTCGTCTGTGATATGAGGGATAACTTGTACGGTGCCGCCCAGGTAGTCGCCACGACGCTCTTTGGAGATAACTGTTTCGTATACTTTGCCAGTCGTAAAATTGTTAGCCTTGGTCATCTGAGCTTCGATAAATCTCTCATAGTGACCAAGATCTAGATCGGTTTCAGCACCATCTTCTGTCACGAAAACTTCTCCGTGTTGAAATGGACTCATCGTGCCAGGATCAACGTTGATGTAAGGATCCAGTTTGCATGCGGTCACTTTTAGTCCGCGAGCTTGAAGGAGCGAACCAAGACAGGCTACCGACAGTCCTTTGCCGATCGAGGAAACAACGCCACCAGTAACGAAGATGAATTTTGTTGGTCTATTTGTCATGATTTCGCTCTAATCAAAGATTGACCGATGCAGTGTACTAGAACTTCGTGCGCTTTGCACACTCTATAGAAAGAGCTATCTCTTTGATTTTACAGCGAATTCAATAGCTTTGATTAGATCTTCTGGTGTATCAACCTCTATTGAGGGCTCTACAGACAGTCGTGGCACGACATTGACCCGTATTTCTACTCCATGAGCAAGCGCACGGAGCTGTTCTAAGGCCTCTCTTTTTTCGGTTAATGCCTTTGTCATGGATGCAAGAGAGTGGAGTGTCGAGGTCCTAAAAATATAGAGACCCATGTGCTTATAACCAAGAGGATTTTCTTCGTTTATAATGTCAGCTGAGGAGAGGTTTCTCCAAAATGGAATAGGGGAGCGAGAAAAGTATAGTGCTCTACCATTTTCTCCGAGTGCGATTTTTACCACTGATGGTCGTTCGAATTCTTCTCGGTCTGTGATCGGGGTTCCGATTGTGGCCATGCCAAACCTCGAGCTAGAGTCGGATAGGGAAGAAATTGTGCTATCTATAATTGATGGATTGATGAATGGCATGTCTCCTTGAATATTTGCAACGAGATCAAAAATATTAGAGTGGGGATCTAATTTTTTAGCGGCTTCAGCGACCCTATCGGTGCCTGTTTCATGTGAAGAACTAGTCATCACAAAATCAATTCCTTTGGTTTGGCAGAGATCTGCTATTTCTCGGTTATTTGTTGCCACAACCAATTTAGCCAAATTTTTGGCATTTTTTGCCTGTAACCAGACTCGCTCGATGAGCGTTTTGCCGGCGATGTCTTTGAGAGGCTTGTTTGGGAATCGAGAGCTTTCAACTCTAGCTGGGATTACGCCGAGGCATTTAATCGGATTAATATTCATAATCTCCTCCTTAAGAACGCGAGATGTAGCTGCGTTGTCGTCTCGACGATCCATCTAATTTTAAAAAAAGCATTCCCCTAAAAATCATGAACCAGACGGTGACAGCTAGAGCAAGGATGACTCCTAAAAATCCGAGGCTCGGATCTAACATCTTGGAGAGCTGGCTAAATATGAATCTCGCTGGAAGAAGCGGATCGGCACCCGCAGAAAATGGGTCTACTCCAGAGAGCGAGGCCAGGAAATTCACAGGTCGACCTAGTACTAAAGGAGCGAGTAATATTAGGAAAGGCAAAAACCATTCAATCCAATTTTCTTTTATAAAATTGAATGAGTACTTTATCCCATCCATGCTCTCGTATCTTTTGATATAAATAACCTCTGGAACTGCATTCAGTAAAATAAACAGAGATAGAGCGATTGAGGCGAAGATCCAAGAGGTCTCCTTAGTTGATGCAAAAGGTGAGACAATCATATTAAATATCCAGAGTATAAATCCCACACTCATCAGAGCGGAGAATAGCGACCAGTCGAATTCCTTTAATGATTCAATACTAATCTTTTCTTTTCTAACGGCTTGACCAATCCAACCATAAAAGAGCGTAAGAAATGCAATGTAGAACAATCCAGCGATGAATCCCCCGGCCATTCCCAATCCCGCAGTAGCTCCGCTGACAAATATCAGAATCAAGAAAGCTAATATTGTCGCTGGAATAATTAGCCAGCATTTGTATGTCAAAGCGGCGGACTGATTAAGGCATTCGGTATATATTTTTAGTAAAGGCATATTCGCAAGCCCCAATAATTTATTAGATGTGCTCTAACAACTACATCATTCTTCGTCGTTGAGAATTTCTCATCCTAGCTCGATTTCTTCTCCTGCGCCCCCTGCTTTCATGGTGACCGTGGGAGTCTCTATTTGGTTTAAGCTCAAGTAATGCATTCAGATTCTCTTGATCAGAGTCGCTTTCTCCGATCAGTTTAAAAAGCGATATCAAATCAATCAGAAAATCTTTATTGCGATATCGGTTAAGCTTTTTTGAACCTATTTCATCTCTCGAAAGGTCAAACCACGCATTGAGAACATTCTGTATTCGCTCCCGCTCTCGTCTCGGCACTGCTAAAGAGCTAAAGCAACCGTTGATGTGACCTGAGAGCTCCTCTTTGCTCGCAAAACGATGCAAGAGATCTTCTCGGTTGATTGTAGGAACACCGATAAAGAGTGCTAGTGCTGATAGGATTGCCGTTGAGGATATCGCATCGCCGTCTTTGATTGATGAATCGGCTCTACGCAGTAGTTCAAAGCCTTGACTATCCTCGCTGAAGAAGTCTCCATTTTCTTCTGTGAGCTCAGGTAACAGGCAATTTAGAAGTCCGGAATCAAACATCAACTTTAATATTGAAGCGCAGTGACCAGAAGAGAGATCCTTTCTTAGCTCCTCATAAACTCTAACATCAGAGGCTGTTTTTATTAACTCTTTATTGCTTACTAAAGATTTATATGTCTCTTTTTCTATCGCAAATCCGGTCCTTCCAGCATGTCTTAAGACCCTAATCAGGCGCACAGGATCTTCGGAAAATCTTGTGTCGGGATTACCAATTATGCGGATAGTCTTGTTTTGAAGATCGGTCATGCCTCCGACATAATCGATGACCGAAAATGTCGCGATATCGTAAAATAGACCGTTGATAGATAAATCTCTTCTGAATGCATCAGTCTCATCTGAGCCATAAATATTTTCGTCTAGTTCTGGACTCTCCCCATTCTCGATACCAGACTCATTCGGATCAGCTGGGATGTCCGCTGCTCTAAATGTGGCAACTTCTATTATCTTGCCACCATGAAAATATATATGAACAAGTTTAAATCGTCGCCCAATTATTCGACTATTTCTAAATACAGATTTTATCTCTCGGGGATGAGCATCTGTACCTATGTCGTAATCTTTTGGTTTGATACCTAATAGGAGATCTCTTACGCCCCCGCCCACAAGATAAGCTTTAAAGCCATGTCGCATTAATCGATAAAGAATTTTTAGCGCATCGGGGTCGATTAGCTTCCTGGAAATACCGTGCTGCTCCCTTGAGTAGATAGTTGGTTGATGTTGGGATTTCACAAAATCAAGGTTCCAGTAATTGTTAAATACAATCAAAGAGTTAAATGACCCGGGGCTATAGTTATGAGGTCAGACAGATAATAAATCAAGCCTCTGAGTTAAGTTATCGGAAGTAGAAAGTAATTTTAAAAATAATGATCGATTTTGGTAATATTTCCTATTCATTTTAGTGAGTGTACTGGCCGATTATCAGATATCACGAGCGAGCGTGGCCCTTGGTTAGATGTTAATAGTGTGTGTGTTTTAGTAGGTTTTGTTGCAAAGGAGGCGTAGCACTATGGCTCGTCCTGTTTATCCACATGAACTCTGTGATCCTGACTTCCAATGGTTAATCTCTAACTATAAAGAGAGCCATCCTAATCTTTTAGTAGTTGAGTCAACTTTTCTTCCTCTGATACTCATTCAGGTTGATGAGGCTGTGAGTGCGGTCTCAGCGCTGGCTTTGCCAGATCTGACAGACGGTGAGTTGCCAGATATAGATGAACCTTGAGATTCGATATTAGTTAAATTCAATCAGGTTAGACTCGCCTAAACTGTTTTTAATCAGAGTGGCGGTATTGTGTTGCGCTTCTGGACTTAGAAGAGACATTAAACCTTTAATCTTAATTTTTTTATTTTTAGGCTTACTGATCACTAATTCTATTAGAGTAGTGAGGATGCGCTCCCTGAGACTCAGATTTGAGAATATTCTATTAAGCTGCAAATGGCTGATTCCGAGAGTAATTGCCGGAGCAATTTTTTTTGTAATTTTAAGAATATCTCTAAACCTTTCGCTTATGTCTCTAAGAGAGAGCGAGTAAAGTTGATTAAGAGAGAGGCTATTAAAGGTAATTAAATGATGAGAGCTTTCGTTGGCGTCTGGCTCTATGAAATCCCCTTTTTTTAGGCCTAATGCCCGAGATTCTTTTGTTGAACTGAAGAGTGTTGCTATGTCGTCTTGTATTTTCAGTGCTTTGCAAATTGTCTTATTGGGGCTTGAGTACAAGTCTTCATAGCTAATATTTAAATCCTCTAGCTCTGATACCTTGACCGCACTGCTGATAATTCTCGAGGGGGCCAAATCTATTTTTAAACTGGCATCTAACATCTTTTCTGACGCTGGAAGTTCGACCGTGTGGGTGCATAGTGTTTTCAGGGATGGAAGATGAGTAGAGATTATTACGGAGCCATTTTGTTTTGAATGATTCTCTAAGAGATTTTTTATTACAGCCTGAGACCTATCTGAGAGTTCGAATAAAGGCTCATCGAGGAGCAGTAGTGAGCGTTCGGGAGCGAGGTGAAATGCGCGGATTACACCAAAGAGTTGGCGAGTTTGAAAGCTGCACTCTTTAAGAGGGGCTCCGAAACTCAAGTCGTCAAATCCTAAGGCAGCTAGATTGTTGATTAGATCGATTGGTTTAGCAGAGAGTTTTTTAATCAGCGGAGATATCTCAAGCAGCCTTTTTATCGGATATTCAAGAGTATCCTTAAAAGAAATCGACAGGGAGGCGTCCAGTCGTCGACCATATAGAGTTACCCAAGATTCTTCGCGTAGTTCGGCCTCTTGGAATAAAGTTTTTTGAGTTAATTGACTAAAATCAGGAGGTAAAGTTTTATGAAAGCAGTTGGGGCACTTGTCTCTGCTCGCAACTTTTATAAAATTTGATTGTTCTAGTCCAAAGTTGGGGCCTTGAGAGGCGATGAGGGCTAAATCTAACCCCAGCTCATCGGCTAAGTTGGCCGATTCACCGATCCGACGCAGCGAGCAGTCCTTGAAGCACAGAGAGTCAATCTCAATAAAAAGTTCTACAATTTCTTCGCTTTTAGTCGGCTTACTTAGAAGCTTTTCAAAGCCGCGAGCTTTCCACTTTTCGATGCTCTCGTTGAGGTTCGACTTGGCTAATGTTTGAGTTAGGAAAATGCACAGCTGGTCTTTATCTTTGGTTGCCCATTCGTGACAGAGTGAGATTAATCGGTCAGTTGTAGTTTTTAGTTCAAACGACGAATGACACTTAAAGCAATTGATAAAGGGGGAGTGTTGGAATAAGTGGAATAACTCTCTGTCTATCCCAAACGCAGATCCGATTGTTCCTGCTTGACTTTGGGGGGCGTCTCCCGAAAAAAATAAGGTTAGCGGAAGCCCTTCTATACTTCCGGTCGTTAGGTTTTGTATCTGAGTTGTAGCTGGATTAGCCAAAAGCCCGATACGAGTGCTTGCCTCAGAGGAGATGATATCTCTAATAAGAGCCGTCTTGCCTGATCCAAGCGGACCTGAAATGTGGGTAATCCCAAGCGGGATGATTGCCGAGAAGTCTTTAAGATTTTTAGCTTCAACCGATGATAATTTCAGGGTTGGAGTCTGGCAGCTCATGCTAATTTCTGTTGGATATCCCTCAATCGCGTCTCTACTATATTTTTGTATTCCTGAAGCAGCTCTTCTCTCTCCGCTTCAAATCTCATGACCAATACAGGCTGAGTGTTTGAAGCACGAATTAGACCCCATCCTTTCGCAAAGGTGATTCTTGCTCCGTCGAGAGTATTCACAGGGAACTCCGAGAATGCCTTCTGAGCATGGCTAACGATTTTAAACTTAAGCTCCTCGGGGCAATCTACTCTAATCTCAGGGGTGCTGCACCGAGAGGGAAGGTCTTTTGTTAGCTCAGATGCCTTCTGGTCTGTATTGCTGAGAATTTCAACCAACCGACAGGAAGAGTATATTGCATCGTCAAATCCAAAATACCGATGTTTAAAAAAGATATGCCCACTCATTTCGCCAGCTAGCAAACCGTTCGTCTCTTTGAGTTTGCCTTTAATTAAGGAGTGCCCGGTCTTCCACATAACTGCGTTAGCGCCTCTCTTGGAAAGATCGGCGTAGAGATGCTCGGAGCATTTTACATCCCCGATTATAGTAGCACCTGGCTTCTCCTTTAATATGGCACGACCAAATATAAGCAGAAGCATGTCTCCAAAAATCACATCACCGTTTTCATCGACGGCTCCAATTCGATCGGCGTCGCCATCCCATCCTATACCACAGTCGGCTTTATGTTTTTTGACTTCCGCGATTAGATGCTTGAGATTTTTTACCTCAGTTGGATCGGGATGATGGTTTGGAAATCGGCCATCGGGTTCACAGAATAGCTCAATAACCTCAACTCCTAACTCTCTTAATATTTTGGGCCCTACTATTCCGCCGACGCCGTTGCCAGCATCAACTACAACCTTAAGTTTTCTTTTGCCCATAAAAGGCTTGGAATTTTTAATTAGGTGATCGCAGTATTCGTCTTGAATTGAATTATCACTCATCAGTTCCAGTCTGACTTCTGCTGGTTTTATCGACTGCAATCTAATCATTCTTGCTTCTAGGTCTTTGATGTCCGTACCCGAAAGAGTGTGTTTGCCCAGGCAAATTTTAAAGCCATTCATGTCGCTCGGATTATGGCTACCCGTCACTTGTATCCCGCCCCCAAGTTCTCTGGCGAATATACTGAAATAGAGTTGAGGGGTGGGGCCCATTCCCGTGAACATCGACTTGATTCCCACAGTAGAGAGGCCTCGCATTAGAGCGCGGGCATAAACCGGAGAAGATAGTCGACAGTCATGACCCACTCCAATATTATCGAACCCCTCTTCCTTGCAGCGCTCTCCATATGCACGGCCTAGAAGGAAGGCAAAATCTTCAGACAGATCTTTGTCCACTGTTCCACGAATGTCGTACTCTCTAAATATTTGAGGATTTAATTTTATCACAACTCTCCTTGTTTAGAATTTCTATATTTTCTTCTCTACTGAGTATTTTTTGATCATGTCTGAGGAGAAGTATTTAGTTAATTTTTCCTTCATCCTCTCATTCTCGAGGATTTTCCTTACGTCATCCTTAACGGAAGTGTCTGTTCCAGAACTTATTCTTTCTTCTAGATAGAAATATTTAAAAGCACTTCCGGTCTCAATTTTTTCTGAAGCCTCCTCTTCGTCTAGGCCTACGATCGCTTTTTGGATATCTTCACTTAGATCTGCAATTGCAAAAATTCCAAGGTAGCCGCCCTCAGATTTATCTTCGTCTTCGGAGTATTTTTTAACTATATCCTCAAAGTCGTCCCCATCCTCTAATTCCTCTTCTATCTTTTTGAGAAGATTGTTTAGTTCCTCTTCGGATTTCCCTTCTTTGTAGACGATTAGGTGTCGAATTTTTACCTTGTCTCCACTTTGAGCCAAGCTGGGGTGTTCCTCAATATATTTCTCAATTTCAGAATCAGAAACACCCATGCCCTCTCTAAACATCGAGCCTGCGATTTTTGATTTGAGCAGCTCGGTTCTGACTTGCTCCTGATATTCGGCAAATGTTAACCCCTCTTGCCTAAGAGCTTTTTTAAACTCATCAACACTGAGACCGTTTTGAGAGGCGATATCAGATGTATAACGTGTTATATCGGAATCATTTACTGATATTTGCCGTTCATTCGCCTCCTCCTGCAGAATTGTGTACATAATTAGATCGTCAAGTGCTTTACTTAGCTTTGACTCAGGAGTGATATCTTCAAGCTTGGGGAGTGTAGAAAGTTTTGCTTTAATCTGAAGATCTTTAAGCGTTATGGCTTTTCCATTTACTGAAGCAACCACAGCGTTTAGTTTTATCTCAGCGGCTTTTACGCTCTGGAGGAACCCCAGATTCAAAAATAGGGTAATCCAAAAAGCTGCGAGGAGGTAAGGTCTAATCATAACTTAAACTCCATTTTTACCCTCTGACGGTACTTGAAAATGGGTCGAGAGTGCAAGTTTTAGCGGCACCAACTACCATTGGGAGGTATTGTCTGAAATCAGCCCTAGGAATTGTTTTATTGGATGAACTAAGTCCCCAGGATTATCAATGATTTCCTGCTCTACCTTTATGAGGAAGGTCAGAGTTGATTTTTGAGAATAGACATCAGGGTATTGACGAAGGGTTTGGCTGATTCGGTCTCTCGATAGGGGTGCTTTTGGCGAGAATTGCAGAGATACCTGATGTCGATGGAATTCGATGCGCACCGCTCCAGCTAATCTGATTAAGGCTCTTAACCTCATAAGCTGAATTAGATTCTGCATGGCCTCTGGGGGAGCTCCAAACCGATCCTCTATCTCTTCGGATAAATCCCAACATGCTTGGTCATTAAATAGGTCTGCCAATCTCTGATACAGTATTAGCCTCTCTGACAAATCCGGAATGTAATTTGGCGGGATAAAGGCATCTACGGGAATTCTCATCTCTGGGTCTACGGCTTCTACTATTGGCAGCTCTTCTCCTCGCATATTGAGGATGGCCTCCTTTAGAATTCGGTTGAACATATCCAGTCCAACTGACTGGACGTTACCTGATTGATCCTTGCCAAGGAGATCTCCTGCACCTCTGATTTCTAAATCTCGCGCAGCCAAGTTAAAACCTAATCCGAGATCATCTAAACTTTGAAGGGCGGAGAGCCTACTTCGAGCCTCTTCAGTTAACTTTTTTGTCTCCGGTACAATCAAATAAGCATATGCTTGCTTGTTGCTACGCCCCACCCGACCTCGCAGTTGATATAGCTGGGCCAGGCCAAGCTGATCAGCTCTGAGAATAATAATTGTATTTGCATTCGGTATATCAAGACCGCTCTCTATAATTGTAGTGGAGACAAGAACATCAAACTCTTTATTTATGAACTTGAGCATTATCTTCTCAAGATGCTCTTCTTTCATCTGTCCGTGAGCCAGTGTAAATTTGGCTTCAGGCACCAATTTTTGAAGGCTGGCTGTTACGGTATCTATTGTTTGAATCTTATTGTGTAAGATAAAGGTCTGTCCGCCGCGCTGAAGTTCTCTCATTATGGCATCTCTCAATAGGTCATCATTTTGAGTGCCGACATAGGTTCTAATTACTCTACGATCATGGGGTGGAGTGGCAATTACGCTGATTTCTCTAATACCTAAAAGTGCCATGTGGAGCGTTCTAGGAATAGGAGTGGCCGTTAAAGTTAAAACGTCAATATCTTTCTTGAGCTGCTTTAGCCTCTCTTTGTGCTTTACGCCGAAGCGATGTTCCTCGTCGATTATTAATAGCCCTAGATCTTTAAACTCGACTGAGTTTTGAATTAATTTATGCGTACCGACTACGATATCGATAGTGCCGTTTTTTAATCCTAGAAGTGTTTGAGCGTTACTCTTGGCGGAATAGAAGCGACTTAAAATTCCGACTTGAATCGGATACTCTCTAAATCTGTTTCGAAATGTATTGTAGTGCTGTTCAGCTAAAATTGTGGTCGGCACTAGCACTGCTACCTGTTTTTGATGTTGTACTGCTTTAAAAGCCGCTCTAAGAGCTACTTCGGTTTTGCCGAAGCCCACATCGCCACACACAAGCCTGTCCATCGGCTTATCTGCATGCATATCAGAGAATGTTTCAGTGATTGCCTTTTGTTGATCCGGAGTCTCCATGAATCCGAATCCGTCTGCAAATCGATCATCTTCTGCTCCAGGTGCATCAAATCTCCAGCCGCGAACAGTCTTGCGAGCTGCGTACAACTTAATTAATTCACCAGCCAAAGCCACGATAGCTTGTCTGACCTTAGCTTTTTTTGATTCCCACTTAGTGCTACCCAATTTATCCAAGTGAGGTTTTGCCCCATCTTTTGAGATAAATTTCTGAATTTTTCCAATATTTTCTACGGGTAGATACAGTTTAGTGCCACCAGCATATTCTATATGAAGAAAATCCCGTCCTTTATTTTCGACCTCGATGTGCACTAGCCCTTGATATATACCGACGCCGTAATCTATATGAACAAGATAGTCGCCATCTGATAGTTGTGCCAATGCAGACATGAAACGTTTGATTGAACGCACTTTTGATGGCGCCGCCCGGTGAGTTCTTTCAAAAAAAATCTCAGATTCAGAAACAAATGCTATCTGTTCAGTTGGGAGTCTAAAGCCTTCATCAAGAGTTCCTATAAGAAGTGATACTGGGTGTTTAGAGGCCTGATGGATCCAGTCGAGCCCAGATAGATCTAAAATCTCGGGTAAGACGCCATAGTGAAGAAGTATTTTTGATAACCGCTCGGCTCTGTTTTTGGTTCCGACGACAAAGGCTATTTTTAGTCCATCGTGTCTCCAGTGCGAAAGGCTTTCTATTAGAGGGGCGAAGGCTTCTCCCGAGCCCGTTTTTGATTTTAATCTAGTAGCGACGTCTATGTTACTTAAAGAATGAATGATAGCCGGACTAGCTGTATCCTTAGTCAGGGCCAACTCTCCTGTCGATTTAGCCGGAAAGCTGGAGATTAAGGATTGGAGTTCTGAATGGGATAAGTAAAGTTCCTCTTTTGATGGAATTAAGCGATGCTCACATAAAAAGCGCTGATAACGGTCCTGTATTATTTTTTGAAATTCCTCGTGTTGCTCAAAAATTTGTTCCTCTTCATGAAGAATTAATTGAGTTTGGGTAGGTAGGTATTTAAAAAGTGGTACTAAGGTGTCGTTGGAGTAACATGAATACAACTCCATTCCCGGCATGTAGGTACCTGTTCGAATACTCTCGAGGATTAGTTCAAGTTCGCGAGGAGGAACCTCAAGCTCATTTGCTCTAAGCTTTAAAGACTTAAGACATTCCTCCATAGATCGGGGTGAATTTTCGAGAATTAAACCACTAAACTCTCTGATCGGTAAGATATTCACCGTTTGCACTGATTCGTCTGATCTCTGTGTTTCGGGGTTAAACTTTTTAATCGAGAAAAGTTTTCCCTGCTGGAGCTCTAGTCGTAATGGAATTTTGTCAGTTGGGGAGAATATATCGATTACATTTCCTCTAACTGCAATCTCTCCGATCTCTTCAACAAGAGATACGGCTTTATAGCCCATGGCTAAGAGCTTCATCTTTAATGGGTCGCGTTCAAGATTCTGGTCGAGCTCTAGCTGAAGCGAGAGTAGCTTCAAATTCCTGCTAGAAATTATTTTTTGGGCTAATGCGATCCCCGAGGTCACTAAAACTTGGCAGTTGCCGTGAGCCAACGCAGACAAAGCATTCATGCGCGCTGCAACAATATCTGATTGAGGTGATACGGAGTCGAAAGGGAGGGTGTCGAGCGCTGGGAAGTGTAAAATTTTATAGTCAGCTCGGAGAAAAAAACTTAAATCCTTAACTAGTTTTTCAGCCGAGATCTCGGTTGGGGTAATCACAACAGCCCGCCCAGCCCTTTGAATGAGGGAGGATATCAGCCAAGAGTTGGCAGAACCCCGGAGCCCGGCAAATTTTGCTTGATTTAGATCTAACATTATCAACCCGTTGCAGGGAAAATATCCTGTTTTACTCCTTAAGAAAAACTATCAACCTTTTCGGTCTTTTAGACGATCTCATAGATAGCTGTAACTAAAACTAAACCCTAACTAATTCTTAAGGGCATGGATATCTCTGAGTTACTAACACTCGCCTTTAACCAGGAGGCCTCAGACCTACACATTAGTGCGGGTGAGCCGCCAATGCTTCGCATCGATGGTAGTATCAAGAGAGTCAAATTACCAGCTTTTACGCCCGAAGATACGAAAACTTTGATCTACGATGTGATGAACGATGCACAGCGTAAGTCATTTGAGGAACATAGTGAGTTAGACTTTTCTATCGATTTGGGTGATAAGGCCCGGTTTCGCGTAAACGTATTCAGGCAGAGACGAGGGTTAGGTGCAGTATTCCGTTTGATTCCATCTAAAATATTGACTCTCGAGCAGCTCGGAATGCCACCCGTCATAACTCAGATTACGAACCAGCCGAAAGGTTTGGTATTAGTAACAGGACCTACTGGTTCGGGTAAATCCACTACCTTAGCTGCTATGATTAATTATCTAAATGAAACTGAGGATTTTCATATTTTAACAATTGAAGATCCAATTGAGTTCGTACATCAATCCAAGCGGTGTTTGGTGAATCAACGGGAGTTGGGTCTCAATACAAAGAGCTTCTCTGCAGCGCTAAAAAGTGCACTAAGAGAGGACCCAGATATTATTTTAGTGGGTGAGTTGCGGGATTTGGAAACGATTCAACTTGCGCTCACGGCGGCAGAGACAGGGCATCTTGTATTCGCTACCCTGCATACATCGAGTGCGCCCAAGACAATTGATAGAATTATCGATGTATTCCCCGCTAATCAGCAGAGTCAAATAAGAGCGATGGTGGCTGAGTCTTTACAGGCTGTGATTTCTCAGACTTTACTAAAAAAACCATTAGGCGGCCGAGTAGCTGCCCTAGAAATTTTGATTGGCACAGTTGCTGTGAGAAATTTGATTCGCGAAGGGAAGATTCATCAGCTCCCAAGTGCCATGCAAACTGGCCAGTCTTTTGGAATGCAATCGTTGGATATGCATTTGCAAGATTTAGTAGGGCGAGGATTGATTTCTCCTGACGTAGCTAGAGATGTAGCGGTTGATAAAGCCCCATTCAACATGGATTCTGATATTGGCTCGAGTAAATTACGAGGGCGATAGAGAAAATTTATGAACCTTAGCAATGAAATCAGATCACTTTTACAGGTAATGGTCGATGTAAATGCATCTGATATTTATTTAACAGTCGATGCAGAGCCTATGTATCGTGTAAATGGTGAGGTCAAAAGCGTCGGCGGAGAGAAGCTGCAAAAAACCGATACTGAGCGAATTAGCCAAACTTTGTTGAGCGAAGATGAATATAGGGAGTTTTTAAACACAAATGAATTTAACCTTGCAATTAACGACCCAAGTTTAGGTCGATTCAGAGTAAATTTGTTGCGGCAGCGCGGATCTCTTGGCCTTGTTATAAGGCAAATTAAATCTCGGATTCCTTCATTCGAAGAGTTGAACTTACCGGAGACTCTCAAGAAGATATCTTTATTAAAACGTGGTCTTGTTTTGATGGTAGGCGCCACTGGGAGCGGAAAATCCACGACTTTAGCGTCGATGATTGATTTTAGAAATAGAACCGAGAGTGGTCATATCGTGACGGTGGAAGATCCGATTGAATTTGTTCACGAGCATCAGCGCTCTATTATTACACAGAGAGAGATCGGTTTAGACACTCAGAGTTATGGGGCCGCTCTCAAAAATGCTCTAAGGCAGGCTCCTGATGTAATTGTAATAGGCGAGATTAGAGATTCTGAGACCATGGAGGCAGCTGTAACCTTTGCCGAGACAGGACATCTCTGTTTAGCCACAATTCACAGTAATAATGCCAGTCAGGCGATGGAACGAGTTATGAACTTTTTCCCAGTAGAGAGGCATCGGCAAATTTATATGCAATTAAGTCTTAATTTGGCTGCGGTAATTGGTCAGCGACTCATTAAATGCGCGAACGGGCAGTCTCGGACTCCAGCTGTTGAAATTTTACTAGATAGCCCAAGAGTCAAAGATTTGATTCATAAGGGAGAGATTGTGGAGCTTAAGCCAGTAATGGAGGCAAGCGAGACTTTAGGGATGCAGACCTTTGATATAGCTTTATTCAATCTTTATAAGAGTGGAAAAATAACTCTTGATGAAGCTTTAAAGAATGCAGATAGCGTCAATAACTTACGCTTAAAAGTAAAATTATCTGAAGATTCAGTTGTAACTTCAAAATCTGAGAAGAGAACTGAATTAGTATTAGATGAGCCAGAGGTTCCCTCTGCTTGGAATCTAAGTAAGCCAGAGTAAGAAAGGTTGCAATCAAAAGTGACCAGATGCTGGGTGAAAACCTAAAAGTGAGAAATCGGCGGAAGAGGGGGAGGAGAAGAAAGATAAATCTTTCAAAACTCCTCCCCCGTTCCAAACGATCCGAAACTACCTAGTCGAGTAGAACGGATTCAGAGCGCGAAGCTCGTCTTCTGAATGCGTCGGCATCTCGCGAGGCTTTGGCGTTTCAGCTTTCGGGGCTTCGGGCTTCGGATCTTCAGACTTGATGGGCTCGGGAGAAACAGCCGCAACGGGTGCTGCAGTAGTTTCGACCGTGGCCTTTTCAGTTGGGGATTCAACGGGCGGTGCAATTGTCAGCTTGGGCTCAGCGGAGATTTCTCTCCCAGAGCTCAAGAGCATGAGAATCGGTGTCGCCACGATAAATCCTGCACTGAATACAAACTGAAGCCAGATCCAGTGACCCATACCTGACTCGCTTGAGTGACCACCGATCATGGGATTGTCCCAGATGGTGTTGAATCCTCGAGACTGGCTAAGCCAGAGCGAAGCCATCAGGTAAAGACTCAGACCTACAACTCCCCAACAGTAACCACGAAGGGTTGGCACTTGACGGTTGCGCACAGCTTGGTACATGACCACAACTGCGAACACCCCAAGCACGATCTGTTGGTATCCGATTGCGCGGTCCCAGCTGCTGATCGTGTCGCTGATGGTCATCAAATTCTTGATGCCAAAAGCGAACAGGAGCAAGCAGGTGACGACCAAAAGGGTCCGGTGAGAGAACAGGGATCGAACAAAGCTCATGGTTTTTCCTTGAGGCTTAGCCTCGTTTGGGTTTTAGCCGATACAAAAAACCTAGGTTTACAAACCTAAGCCCAGCATCGGGTTGAGGGGTGAGTTGAGACATACCCCTATTGCCCGACGCAGAGTTATATTTTCCAGATTTAGGATGACTCCTATGCTAGGACTCACGGCCATAAGTCCTTTTTGGTCATCCGTTTTTAAAGAGCTGCCTATCGCCGAAATTTTGGGTATCTACTCTTAGTTATTAGGGAAATCAGGGTGATTGATACTTTTCTACTGGAGCTTTGCTGGGTAGTTTCGGATTGACTTTAAATTTTAATGATTTAAGGTAGTTAGCCATATGAGCGATGAGACGACCGAGTCGATAATTAAACGAATAACTATCCAATATAAAACGCCCAGGGAGATACCAGGTGGGCATACCGTCTCAACATTTTTTGATTGTGTAAATTTAACCCCGACAGAGTTGGCGAGATTAGCTGCTCAGGCGATAGGCGATTTGCCGATTTCTTTTTTCGATATGGCTGTCGGCGTGGCTTTTACCGGAATTCTTTTTGGAGGTTCTGTAGCAGGAGGGCGAGAGGTGGGAATAATAACTCCGAGCGGTGAATTAATTGGGCCGAGTCTTGAAGGAAAGAAAATATTAATCGTCGATGATGTTATAGTTAGAGGCACAAAAGTACTTCAAGCTAAAAATTCTATTGAGGCGCGAGGCGGCACTGTGGTTGGTTTCGCTTGTATAGTTTTTAGGGGTAACCCTGATCAATTTAAGCTGCCAATTTTTGCGGCTCACTCGGTATAAATTAATATGAATCATTCTTCAGAGAATCCTGCGATCTCAAGACAACAGGCAGCCTTTACAGACGATTCAGCATCGGGGCTAGCGATGTATAAAGAGCTTTCAGTAGGGGCAGAATCTTCATGGTGGCATTTTCTCTCATATGAGATTCAAACTCTTTTTCTTAGTGGTTTGGCTGGACTTTTAGGTTATGGATTGAGAGCTTTTTTATATCCAACGCTTTTCGGAAGTTGTGGTCGAAGGCCCGGAGTCGGTCGAGGGGTAATTTTAAGGCGCCCTAAGAACATTACCGTTGGAGAAAAGGTTTTGGTTGATGATTATGCTACTTTAGATGTGAGAGGCCCGAGAGGTAAGATTACCTTAGGCAATAAAGTCAGTGTCGGAAGATTTTCATCTATTGTTTCAAAAGATGGTGAGATTGATATCGCACCAGGCGTTAATATAGGTTCGTACTGCCGAATTGCAACTCAGTCAAAAGTTTGTGTGGGCGAAAGTACACTACTGGCCGCTTATTGTTATGTTGGTCCAGGTAATCACCAGCATTCAGATCCTAATGTTCCTTTAATTGCCCAAGAGATGGAGATCAAAGGGGGAGTTAAGATTGGTGCTCGATGTTGGCTTGGTACTCGAGTAACAATTCTAGATGGAGTAACAATCGGTGATGATGTAATTATTGGCGCCCACTCGGTTGTATTGAGCGACATTCCCAGCGGTGCCGTAGCAGTAGGATCCCCTGCCAAAGTTATAAAGATGAGGTAGTCAAAGGTGGCTAAAAGGTTATCAGCTGTATACCTTTCTATTGTGGTATTGATGGCCTCTGCCGTTTTTCCGCTTCTTTTTATTCTTAGTAGAGGAGAGAGCTCATTTCCTAAAATAGCAGCGGGTGTTTATCTGGGTAAATTAGTTGGCGTGTTTAATGAGGAGGAGGGAGAAATCCCCTTTATTTTGACATCTGATGACAAGTTTTTTGAAATTCTGATTTTAAAAACTGGTTGGTCCAAAGTTGTAATTCAAAAGCCCGATTATCAAGATGGTCAATTTAGGGCACCTCTTGAATTTGGAAGCCAAGAGGCTCATCTGCGATTTTCAGGTGTCAAATCCAAAACCGATGGAGGCTTTAATGGAGAGGTATACAATCTTGACCTTGGATTGCGAGGGACCTGGTCGCTAAATCCAACACAAATTTCAAAGTTAGCCCGTCCTGAGACTGAGAAGAGAGAGGTAAAGTCTGTGTTGGCTTTGAACCGAGAGCTCGGCGAGGTTAGAAAAGAGATAGTTACGGTTCAGGATCAGCTAAGGGAGAGCAAGGAAGCTGTAGCAAAACTAGATGAGTTTTTGTCCGATGCTGAAATAATGAATGAGAGAGCGGCTGCCAAATTTGAGAGAGTGCAGCGTGATTTTGATTCGTCATCGCAAGAGCTTAAGGGTAAGAGAAAAGAGGCTCGGGAATTAGCTCAGAGATTAGCTTTGTCTGAGAGTGTTACTTCATCTGGAATCTTAGTGGCGTTAAGTCGTAAGACCCTCGATAGAGAAAATAGATGGCTTGAGTCTATATTCAATTCAGCCGGAGCCCAGTCTTCTTACGATCTAGATCAAGAGGTTATCAGAGCTGACAGAATAAATGCCATAAAGAGAGAGCTATTGAGGTTGAGAGGAGAATGAAACGCATCCTGTATTTTCTGACTATAACTTCTTTGGCTTTTCTAAATTCAGCCCAGGGCGAGGTTATTCAAGATACCGTAGAGATTATTTTTAAGCCGACTAAGGTTGAGGCTCTAATAGTTTTTGAGTCAGGGGCGGTTCTTTGGGAAGACGCGGTTTTTTTTGAATCGCAAACCAAACTCT
>CAZWGK010000028.1:0-998 GCA_964633685.1 uncultured Bdellovibrionales bacterium
CGCCTTAGAGGCCTCTTGTGGGGAGAGCCCATTCCTCGTCACCGCGATACCTAATTCTTTTGCGCCTTTTTCTGATTGGGCGGCGTGATTCAAGCGCTCCAAGATTCTTACCTTGATCTCTCCAGCGGCTTTGCGAGTGAATGTTGTGGCTAATATTTTATCAGGGCTCTCCCCTTCTAAAATCAGAGATAAATACCGATTTGTAATCTCCTGAGTCTTACCAGATCCCGCACTAGCCTTAATTAGTCGAGGTATTAGAGGAATCATTGCTTTTCTACCTCTAATAAAGAGAGCTGGTTAGTTATAAACTGAATACTCTCATCAAATGGCTCCATTTTAGCAGTGGGTGGCCAAAGATCTCCTGCCAATATTGCCTGAGCTATCTCTTGAGCTTGCAGAAGCGCCTCATCAAATCCGTCATTACTTAACTCAGCAAGTCCGGAATTTGCGTGGTCGCCGGAGATGTTCATATAGGCCACCGAGATATTCTCACCGAGCCCCAACTCTTTTGCCATCCAGTAGTAAAGTGGGAGCTGGAGATCTTTCCAGCCGTTTTTAGTTTTTGAACTCCTGGCGTCACGTGCGGAATCGGAGGTTTTATAGTCAATAATTCGATAGGCGTTCGCTTTTTGATTAAAATCAATCCGATCTATTTTCCCAACCACCGATACTTTCTGTCCCGATTTTAATTGCAGTTGAAACATGCCCTCTTTAACTGGGACTTCGAAACTTTTAATCCTCCAACCCTGCTCAAACAAGGCCGCTTGGTGACCCGCCCACACTTTGAGACGTTCTTTTAAAACCTCTTTCTGTATAAAAAGCGTCGGTAAAGCATTCTCGCCAAATTGCGAGCTCCAAAAATCCTCTGTGATCTTTAACACCAAAGAGAGCACTCCTGACTCATCTAAATAGCCATCACCTACTCTCTTAGCAAACTCCTCTAAAATGCTATGAGTTATATCTCCGAATCGTAACGAATTGAGCTCTTGAAAATTATC
>CAZWGK010000028.1:1008-4826 GCA_964633685.1 uncultured Bdellovibrionales bacterium
ATCGGTGGCACCGTGAAGTCGAAGTTCTCTGGTAAGATAATATTGATACCGACAATCAAGATATGCCTTAAAGTCTGTCACTCTTAAAACTAAATTATCTCGCTCCAAGTTACTTGGGATTAAATTTTTCAACCAATCAGTTGAGTGGCGGGTAGAATCCCGCCTACGAGTAACTAAGGCAGGCTTTAATATTGAACTAACCCTCTGTGTTAACTCTGAATCATCGCATGCAAAAAACAGTCTGCTCGGACCCCGCTCAACACCATCTTCATCGAGAGCTGCATATGAAAATCGAATATGCTTCCGACTGTGAATAAGAGCAGAAACCAAGAATGCATCACGAGCATATCGGGACTCATTAGATTGCAATCCTGCTCGTCGCCTTAAGTCGTCTGGCAGAAGTGGGTCTTCATTAATCGCTTCTGGCAAAGCTCGCTCATGAAATCCTGTCACCAAGAGATTAGGAGCATCATCATGAAACAACTCTAGCCAGCCGATAGCTTCAATACACTCTCCAAATTCCGCGGGAGAGGCCCCTTGATTCTCTAGTGATTTAATTGCCAAGCGAATGCACTGACTCAGACTTACTTCAGGAATTAATTCCGCAGGAAGATCTTCGGCTTCATTAAAAAAATTAGCCAGCGCAGAAATAGTCCCAACTTCAATACTGTCGGCATCAAGAGAGTTAGGATGCACTATGCTCAAAATTCTCAGGACCTCACTGCGCCATTGAATCAAAGCAGCTCTTCTTTTCGGTGCCGACCCGATTAAATCGAATATCTTTTCTAGTGCTTGAGTGAGTCCCGTATTGGAATTAGCAAAGAGCGGCGAGCTGATTTTATTTTGAAAGTGCTTTCCCTGATAATTATCAAGCCACTCAATCACACGGTTGACCTCAGCCCCATCTATAAGATTAGAGCCGTAAGGATGGCGAATCAATGAGCCGAGATTTTCTACCGTAGTATTATCGATACAACGGGCAAAAAGAGATAAAAAAGTAGCTGATGGAGAATCTTTATATTTATCTCCCTCTGGCGGACGCAAAGTTATATCGACCCGATTCAACTCTTCAGAGAGCACCGGAATATCACCCGAATCGATCAGTCCTATAGTGATATCGCTTCCAGCCTCTCCTTCTTGTGCCAGCTTTTCGATCTCTTTAACTACAAGAGCAGCTTCATCACTTACTTTCTCAGCACGGTGAATATGATTCATCTTAAGAGGTAAAATTTGATTGCTCCAACCATCAATGCTGACACAACCGAACTCATCAAATAAATCTCCCCTCTCTTTGGGCGCTCCAATTAAAGCAATAACATCTAGACTAGACCTCTTAAGAGCCTCTTTCGTAAGTCCATTTAGATCCGTGAGACCAATCAAATAAAGCTCTCCTTTTATTGGATTAGGATTTGCAAGCGCTGCCAATCGGAGAGTTAACTGATCCGATGTCTCAGTCTTTCGGCATAAACTTAGATAATTTTCCTCTAATATCGAGAGTGCTTGCCACCGCTCCTCAGATGCAAAGCCCTCAACCAGCTGTGGCATCTCTTTGAAAGTTTTTCCAGCTCCACCGAGCTCTTTTCTTAACGAGTCGAGATAAGAGCCCAACTCCCAAGCGGACATGTTTAAACTATCTTGCCACCCCTGAATTTTCGGAAATATGGATTTTAAGCACGCAGGGTCTGCGTCTTTTAAGACCGTATGCCAAAGCACCTGTTTTCGCAGGGAGGACTCAGGAGTCCCATTTATCCCCAGCAACATCTCTGGCAACCTTCCTGTGGTGACTGTTCTCGGCGGTATTACAGTAAGACCTAGACGCTCCCCTTCGTTAGCAAGAAGTTCAAGAAGTTTTCTGCCTGCGCGTTTTCCAGGGAGCGCACATGTTACTGTTGAAAAGTTAATGGTAGTTTCATCACGATGATTTTGGACGAGCAACTTCACTGCGGCATGTAGTATCGGTTCGGACCAACCTAGAAATATTTGCGAAATGCTCATCTATTTATCCCGGGGAAAATCGCTCTGACTATAGAGCAATTTATCCGTCGGGAACAGATTGGAATCGTGCTTTGAACAGCTGAGTTAATTCGGTTATTTCAGGTATTTTTTATCTTATACTACTACAGCGAGATCCACAGGCACGTCTTAATCGATTATTTAGACGGAGGGCTCTGCGGTATTGCCTGCTGAGAGCTGTGTATTCCTCAGACGTATTGTACCCGTCGATAATCAAGGTTGCTGTTAAGCTACCATACTGACTGAGCAACGTGCTTACATCTGCCTGGGCTGGTGTGAACCAAGAATAGAATCCGTCTGATGTTTCATAACAGGCGGGTGGGGTGCAATCTATACAGGAGTAAGAACCGCTATAGAGATACCTCTCTTCGTCTGTAACATAACATCCTGATTGCACCGGCTCTGCCATGGCATGCGAACTACAGATTAAATATGCAAGAATAGATACCCATTTAGCTTTGCTCATATTCCCCCCTATATGATTTCCGAACAGTTCTTTCCCCAGCATTAGAGTACCTGGAGTCGGGAGGTAGTCAAGTTGTGGCAAGTCTCTAACTACCAGATAGGCCTCAAAATCTTGGAGGTTTTTGTCACACACAACACGCCATGAAGCAATTTGAACGGGATGTAGACGTGACGGAAAGTCTCCAAGAGCGCTCGAACACTATACCCCTCTAAACGACCGGCTCTCTGAGTAACCAAGTTTTCTGACTTTGAATTCGTGCCGACATCCGGCTGAATACCGCTATCACAGGGTCTTGCCGCAAATATAAACCAGGAGTAAATTCAGGTTATCCTTGAGATTGCTTATGGAAGATAGAAAAATTGTAGCAAAAGAGCTGGCAAAGCTGTTTCATGCCCTCTCGCACCCCGATAGAATAAGAATTATTGAGGAATTGGCCCGCTCAGATTACGACGTGCAGGGGCTATCTGAAGCGGTTGAACTGCCAGCAACCAGAGTATCTCAACATCTAGCCTTATTTAGAGGGCTCCGATTAGTTCAAGAAAGGCGAGAAGGAAAACATCATTTTTACAGTTTAGTGGACCCTGTGGTGGCTCAGTGGATTCTCGACGCTTTAAAATATACCGAGCTTGGTGTTATTGGCTCTCCATCGTTTGAAAAATCTATAAAACAGGCCCTCAAGGCCTGGACCCCTAAAGATAAGTAATCTTTACGTTTTTTATTTTTCTTAGTTTTCTTGTTGCCTATCTGCATATATTCGCATATGTATAGACATGTAGACATTAAGAAATAAGAGAGCTGCAAAATGAAAGCTAAACTATTACCAGATTTTCTTGCTTCTATTGTTGTTTTCCTGGTTGCCCTACCCCTATGTATGGGAATCGCAATGGCATCAGGAGTCGCCCCAGAAAAGGGAATTCTGGCAGGCATAGTCGGTGGTCTTATAGTTGGACCGATAGCTGGCAGCCCACTTCAAGTGAGCGGTCCTGCCGCAGGACTAGTTGTCCTTGTTTGGCAGATTGTAGATCAGTTCGGAATAGAGGGCCTAGGGTTAAGCGCCCTAGTGGCAGGTCTGCTTCAATTAGTAGCTGGCTCTATGGGCGGCGGTCAGATTTTTAGAGCAGTATCTCCTACTGTTATTTTTGGAATGCTCTCCGGAATCGGCATATTAATTTTTGGCTCCCAGTTTCATGTCATGCTAGACATGACGCCGTCTCCTCAAGCTGTACAGAATCTATCGCTAATTCCTCAGAAGATATTTTCATACATATTTGGTCCCAATAACTTTATTCCCGCTGCCGCTTGGGTGGGACTCACCACTATCGCTCTGGTTTTAAGCTGG
>CAZWGK010000028.1:4836-14277 GCA_964633685.1 uncultured Bdellovibrionales bacterium
TTCAAAAAAGGCTCGCTCAGACTTATACCTGGGGGCCTGGTTGGAATTGTAGGTGGATCAACAATGGCATATGTCATGGAACTTCCCGTCAAACTAGTAAATGTACCCTCCTCTATTTTGCCAGAGCTTGGGGCTTGGAATTTAGATAAAGTAATTATGCTACTAACCATGCCAAATTTCATTGTGGCTACCTTGGGTTTAGCGGTTGTTGCAAGTGCTGAAACACTATTGTGTGCCTCAGCCGTAGACAAAATGCACTCAGGCAAGAGAACAAATTACAACAAGGAGCTGTTTGCTCAAGGCGTAGGAAACGCCATCTGCGGTCTTTTCATGGCACTACCAATTACAGGAGTAATAGTTAGAAGTAGTGCTAACATCGAAGCAGGTGGCAAAACGGCTCTTTCGGCTATACTCCATGGAGCCTGGCTTTTAGCGTTCGTTCTTATTGCTCCAGGGCTATTGAATTTAATTCCGACAGCATCTCTCGCTGCTTTACTTGTCATTATCGGCTGGAAATTAATTAACTTCAAAATTCTAAAAGAACTACAAACCAAAGGTCGCGAAGAGCTCTATATATTCCTACTTATCGCCCTTTCGATAGTGGCGTTTGACCTACTAACAGGAATAATGATCGGATTAGCGGCTGCAGTAATTCAGCTACTTGGTAGACTGACTCATCTTAAAGTTAAAGTTACTAAGGGCTCCTTAGCGAATGAATTAAATCTTGAGATGGAAGGGGCGGCTACCTTTCTAAAAATTCCATATCTAGCTGGTATTTTGGAGAGCTTACCTGGCAACGCCATCTTACATGTTCACCTTAACCACCTTACTTTTATAGACCACGCATGTCTGGAGCTCCTAACACAGTGGGGAGACCAGCATCAGAAATCAGGCGGAAAGGTATTCCTGGAATGGGATGCTCTGCATCACTACGTCAAAAACACTAGCTCCACTAGAGCCCCATTGTCAGTTGTCAGAACAAAAGAGGCGGTAGGAGGTAATACACCTACAAAAGTGCAGAACGAAGACAACACAATTGTTGCAGCTAGCTGATTTAAATTTATATAAAACAAAGGAGTTAATATGATAACACTTCAAAGCCTGTTAAATGGATACAGCAAATTTCAAAAGCATGCATCTCCAGAAGAAATAGCTCAATTAAAACGACTCAGGGATGGCCAGTCTCCGGAAGTATTGATGATCACCTGCTCTGATTCAAGAGTTCATTTAGAGCGGATTTTACAATACAAACCAGGCGAAGTTTTTACGATAAGAAATGCAGGCAACGTCGTGCCGGGCCTTAATTCAGAGGCACGAGGGGAGTTAGGAACACTTCAATTTGCTGTAGAAGTATTAAAGATAAAAAACATAGTTGTTTGTGGACATTCAGACTGTGGTGCTGTTAAAGCTGCCCTCAATCCTACTGTCATCGAGACTCTACCTCATCTAAAGAGCTGGATAGCAGAGGCTAAAGACGGCTTTAATCCGTGTAATGATGATGATTTAAACTCGAACATTCAGAAACATGTACTCAATCAGATTGATCGATTGAATCAGTTGGATTTTATCGCCTCGAGAGTAAAACTCGGAGCTCTTACCTTGAGTGCCTGGATGCTGAATATCGGGGACGCAGAGATTATTTCATTTTGTGACCAGGATGGAAAATGGAGACCGCTAGATCAGCGTCCGCAACCGTACCTGAGGGCCATCGGAGCTTCTGAGGGCGCTTTTAAATAATACCTATCGCTGAAACAGTGCGTGGGCTTGGATAAGTTTAATTAATTTCTATTAATTAAACCTCTAAGTCCCGCAGCTAATCCTGATACGGCACTACCAACTGATTTGCCTACGCCGTAACCAATCGCTGGTGTGACCGTTTCAACTGTTTCAGCCACGGCGCGATTAGTTTCGGGCGTCGCTATATTCTGGGCAGCTTTGCTCACTGATTGAGATGCGTAATCAGTCAACTTCAAAAATACCTTCCCAACTCCCTCAGCTATTGTCGATGACCAGGTAGATACTGCTTCCAGGGAACCAGTTACAAAATCTCTACAGCCAGAGATAAATTTATTTATAAATCCTGCATTGGCTTTAGTAGTTGCCCCCTCAGACTGAGGATGGGTGCTGGGCTCTTTCATCAGAGAACCACTGAATGACACCTCTGATAAACGGTGAGCATCTTCTGCGGGTGCAAGTTCAAATGCGGAATTGGCATTAACTTCAGTTTTCACCGGTTTGCTATCTATCGTTACAGGGCTCATAGGACTCCACACATCTCTAAAAGAAACGATTTGGGTAACCTATGACTGTTATTACTATTACACTGGGTTAGGTGATTCAGCCCAAAAAGTCTAGCCAAAGTAATACTTAACCACTCTTATTCTTTAATTTAATGGGAATAATTGATATATCACGGCAATGAAAATCCTCTTAGTTGCGGCAACTAAAAATGAATTTGATTGGCTGGGAGAGCTCCCTGAGTTTCAGCATGAACGACTGGTCACAGGGGTGGGAGTTCTTAATACAGCAATTAGTCTTTCCAAATATGTATTACTAAAAAAAACTGAATTAGTGATCCAAGTTGGTATTGCCGGCACACTTAATCCGGATGTAAAAATCGGCTCGGCTGTGGCGGCTTTATGTGATTGTTTACCCGAACTTGGCGTAATGGAGAATTTAGAATTCAAAGGGGCCCACGAAATTGGACTACTGCCTGATTCGGCAATCTGTAAAAAGGGGTTACTGACAAATCCAAATACTGAGTTACTTTGCTCCACAGAGTTACCCCTAGTTAGAGCCGGTACCGTGATGGAGATTTCGACCGATAAGAATCGAATCAGGCGATTTCGAGAGCAGAACCAAATCGACATCGAATCGATGGAAGGCGCAGCTCTTCATCAGGTATGCCTTGAAAACAATATTTCTTTCGTTCAAATCCGGGGGATTTCTAACACTGTTGGAGATAGAGATAAAAAAAATTGGAAGTTTAGTGAGCCGATGGCGGTGGTCAAAAAATCTGTCGAGCGCTTAGTTATTACAGCCATGAAAAATAGAGACCTGCTTGGGAAGGGAGCTGCGGAAAATATCTAAGTCTTATGGAGCTTGCCCGCAATTAAAACTAAAGAGATTCTACCCGTATGAAACTTACCCTCGCCTTCTCTCCTTGCCCTAATGACACCTTTATTTTTGATGCTTTGGTAAATGGGCATATAGATACCGATGGAATTGAATTTAGTTACGAGCTTGATGATGTTGAAGGGCTGAATCAGAAAGCGGTTCAAGGAGTGTTCGATATTACAAAGATTAGTTACGGCGTCTTGCCCAGGGTAATTTCAACTTATCAGGTCCTTGATTCTGGAAGCGCTCTGGGAAGAGGCGTGGGTCCGTTATTGGTTTCAGCAGATGCTCCGAATTTTTCTCTATTGGAGCAATCAAAAAGTGCTAATTCACCCATAATATCGGCACACAAAGTCGCTCTACCGGGAGAGAACACCACAGCTCATAGACTTTTTACCCTCGCCTTTCCTAATTTTAGAAACAAAATATTTGTAAGGTTCAATGAGATAGAAGAGCTTGTAGCTCAAAGAAAAGCAGCTGCTGGGGTTCTGATTCATGAAAATCGATTCACCTACGAAAAGAAGGGACTGATTAAATGGATGGACCTTGGACAAAACTGGGAAGAGAAAACCGGAGCTCCGATCCCTTTAGGGGGAATAGTCATTAGAGATTCCCTCCCCCTAGAAATAAAAAAATCTGTAAATCACCTGGTTCGCGAAAGTATCGAGTGGGCCAACAATCAATATATTAAAAATCATATCCCTCTCTCTTCTTTTATAAAGGCAAATGCCCAAGAGATGGAACCAAAAGTAATGCGTCAACATATAGATCTCTACGTCAATGAATACTCCCTTAGCTTAGGAGAAGTCGGAAGGAATGCCATTCAGACCCTTCTGAAGGCTGGCACTGATGGCTCCTCTAATATTTCCAAAATTGAGAGCCTTTTTATTTAATGCGTTTTTATTTGACATAAAACAATCCGGAATACCTTCATAAAACAGCGTCAGTTTCCCCCGTGCGGGAATAAGTAAATACATTTAAAATAGTGGGCAGCAGTAATTTAAGGGACGACCATAAGGATTTTATGCAAATGACCAACTGGATTTGCCGTGGGATATCTTTTTTCTTATTAAGTATTCTCTCGGGAACTCCTTTGATTACCCATGCCGATACTCCTCTATCAGTGTGTGTTAAAAATACTAATGGTCAGGTGACGGCTCAATCGACATGTCCGGCGGGCACCAAGAAATTCAGCGAGAAGAGTTATTCCGAGGGTCGAAGTGTAATTTTCTATGTGGCGCCAAAGGGAGCAGCATTTAAGACAATCGAAGCCGCGGTGAGTAAGATAAACACGCTTTATCCTGCTGCAGATAAGCAAAGTGAAATTAGACGAGCACCTGGAACTCATCAAATTCCAAATCCGATAAATATTCCAAGCAATGTGCAAATAGTGGGGGCAGGAAGAGGAATAACTACCGTCGAGGCGACCACAGCGGTTCCCTTTTTCATGGATAACAATACTGCCATAAAGAATTTTACTCTCAACTCCTTGTACTCAGGGGGAGATTCGATCTTTATTCAGGCTTCTAGCAAGACTGATCTTTTATTCGAGGACCTAGAGATTACCTTTAATCAAAGCAATGAAAATCGACAAGCGCTTTATCTCATCAGCTCCTCTGGCAAGATAAATAGGGTATCAATCTCTGGCACGGCTAATTTTGTGACCGCAGTTGCAATTAATGGAGCTGACTCTGTTTTTGATATAAAGGACCTTGAGGTTAATTTATCGCTCAACGGTGGCTATGGAATTGAGATTTCTAATGGGGCTGCAGTGAAGCTGTTCAATTCCAAATTAACACTCACAACCGTAACGTCAATTATAGCTCCCGCTGCTATTCGTATTGGAGGCGCTAGCACTTCAACTGAGATTAGCGATGTTATCTCGGAATTAACCGGGAATACTATAAACTGTTCTAGCGCCTACATAACAGAGAGCACTGATGCTTTGTTTAGAAATAGTAAGTTCCTATGTGCTGGGCCTTCAGTAGGAACAGTCGCTACTAGCGAAAACGCAGTTGTTACGATCCTAAACTCGCTTATCAAAGCAGACGCTGCATCTTCAACCCTGGGCGCTAATAACAACTCTACCATAAATATCGCCCACTCCCATTTGGACGGCGGAAACACCTATGTATTTAGCGGTGGCATTATAACTTGTGCGGCAATGACAGACGAAAATTTCGCATTTAACCAATCGACTTGTCCTTGATTGGCCTGGTCATAGCAGACTAAATTCTAAATAAACTTTTCTATTACGCCCAGTCGTAATGAGAACTCCTGTGCATCGTAGTCATCACGAGATAGAAGATGATTAATGGCGGAAAGATCTAGATTAAGTATATCAGCTATAACAGATTTTTTTGTAATTACTCTCTTTAGCACTCCCGCTTTAGTCAGTGTCTGATGAAAAGAGACCGGAATCGGAAAAGCTCTCTTGGGAATACTGCAATTGGTTATCAATCCCGACATGGCATTTCTTAGACAGTATTTGTTGTGCTCTTGTAAGCCCGAGAACACTTTCGGCAAGGGCAAGCTCAAGGCGGCATTAATTACCCTAGGATGAGCGAATAGGGCTCTGGATTCGATGCTCCGTGCCATCGATATCTGATCTAAAAGAAATAACTCGTAAGACGAGCCGACTCCCATAATGTCCAAACCTCGCACGAGATCGGCTTCAATATCATAAATCTCGGAATGACTGGAATTACTGAATCCCCGACGTGACAAAGAGTGCAAAAAGCCACTACAAGCATCCATGCCTCCCTCCATTCTAGCCCTAACCGAATCCAATATGTCGATGTCATTGAACAGAGACGAAACCTCACCATAGCCAGAGCACGTGGCTTTAAGGTATCTGGTAACAAAATCAGAGTGACCGCGATTGGCATTTATGCGGTTAAAATTTCCATATCCATCAAATAATTCATCACTCAATGCTCCGGTCAGCACGACCTTGCCCAGCTCGGCTGCTTTTTTTATCAGCGCATATAGAAATGGTCCCTCAAACGCAGCAACTGGCTCTGAAAGGGCCCCTATAAAATGATCCCAGTAGGATAAATAATCGGTTGGCTTAAGCGAAACCTTGTGATGATTAAAACCGCTCTTAATTGCAGCATCCTCTGCTAGTGCAGACTCACAGCTTCCGCAATGCAAATCCTCTGAATCGATAGCCAGAGAGATCGCATTTACTTTTCTTCCTAAGAATTTAGCTAAACCTAGTACCGTGCGGGAATCAATACCTGAGCTTAAAAGAACGCTTGCATCCTGATTTTTTGGAATTATTTGCTCTGCGGCCATGTACAGAGCATCTTTAAGCGGCAGACTACTAGTCTCGTCTGGGATACCAGTAACAGGCAAAGAGTATCTCCGCCTCGAAACTTTTCTAGCATCCAATGAAATTACCATCAAAGTGCCTGGCGCAACCCTCTGAATGTTGGCCAGATAAGTAAATGGTGCTGCAACAAAACCCTTTAATAAGAATTCAGCAATCGAGATTGGATCTATTTTTTTTGAGAAGGTCGGCTCAGCCATTAATGATTGAATAGTCGACGAGAACCATAATTTGCCATTCTCCTCTCGTAAATAAAGAGGTTTTTCGCCGACAGAATCGGTTGCAATAACCAACTCTCGCTTTTGTTTATCAAAAATAAGTAGTGCAAAGGCACCCTCAAGGTGCTTAACGAAATCGACGCCCCAAGTGTGGTATGCTGCCATGACCACTTCGGTATCGCTCTCAGTACGGAACGGATAATTTTTCAGTGCTTTTTTAAGCTCCTGATAATTATAAATTTCTCCATTCATCACGATCCAGAGTCTTTCACCTGAAATATCAGGTAGCGGCATGTCAGAACGCTCACATTGCGTATCTACTATTCGAAGTCTCACTGAACCCAGTGCTAAGTGTGGATCCACTTTTACAACTCTCATGGAGTCAGGGCCGCGGTGTATCATTTGTGCCAAAGCTTGCTCATTCCAGGCTAGATCAGTCGGCTCAAGAGTCGAATCTAATTTTATTATCCCCGTGATTCCACACATAGCCGCAAAACTCTACTAATTAATTTAATTACGGAGATTAGTTGTAAAATCAAAAGACAGAGTGTTCTCTTTGAGAAAGTCCCAGGAATTGGCATCTTGAATGATCGTTTTTAGAATCTGAATACCTCGTTCAATTCGATCTATTTGATGAGACAACGTAATCCTTAACCACATGCCCTTCTTTTCGAAAGTAAATGCAGAGGTGTGTAGAATTAACCCTGTCCCCAAAAAGACTTTTCTAACCATATCGTGCTGGTCGTAACCTTCGATGTTTCTAATTCTGAGGATGCAATTAATTCCTCCTATTGGTTTGATAACCTCAAAGAGAGGCCCTCTTAAATAGCTGCCAGGAATACTCTCAGCAAAACTATTTCCCAATAAAACTTCGCAGACTCTTCGAAAATTCTGATTTATCGTTTCCCGTTGGCCAGCTCGATCAAGGGAATACTGCACCCGCTGAGCCTGTAGATCCATCGGTTGCAACCAATCCTCAATCCTCTGAATTTTTGAACCACCACATTCCAGGTAATAAAGATATGCATTCAAAACCAAGAGTATATTATTTGAGACTGGAGCGTTGTAGCAGACCTCATCGCTAAATCTCATGACGTAGCCTACAACCTCTTTGGGTCCAATCAAATAAGCAGCGCGGAGTCCAGCCAGGCCTCGCTCCTTAGATAATGTTTTTATTCTGATCAGCTTGTCAAATTGCAGCTCTGCTGAAAGTTTGAGGACCGGATTCAGCGGAGCAATTGTGATATCATCGCCTAAGTAGATATCCTCATAAACTTCACTATTGATCAAATAACAATCATTTCTCTTGCAAGCTAAAACCAACTTCTCAAGATCGCTCGTGCTATACTCCTCTCCTGAGGGATTAAAATAACGGCAATGAAAGACTGCTGAGATACTACCAGTATCTATCTCGCTAACTATAGAGTCCATCTCTGGAAGACATGATTCCTCTGGCGAAGATAATAGCTTCAGCTCAACTCCTGCTCTCGAGAAAGGCTTGATACATTGGCAATAAGTCGAATCTGGGAAAATGACCTTCTTCCCCAAAGAACGTAAAAAGCCGGCAATTCCTGAATATCCACCCTGTCCGCCCAGAGTCAAAGCGATGTTGCCTATTTTGTAGCTTCCTGGTTGATTGGTGATAACCTCGTGCAAGGCATTTTCAACTATCAACAATTCTTTAAGAGTAAAATAATCACCTCTACCACCCGAGTAATTTCTTAGGTGGAATTGATGATAGTAGGTAGCATCCATCGAGGCTTGATACATTTTAGAAAAGTATCCGAGGTCGTTATTACCCGAGGAAAGCTCATTGATACTAGCAAATGTTGTTCGACCGGCTAGCATTGTCACTCGCTCATCAAAACAGAAATCATCGTATGAGCTGGTCAAAAACAACTCAGGTTTATAAGTTGGATTTTTATTCAGGGTCGGTAGATTAATCTTTATGCAGTTATCTCGGGGGAAATATGGGTGCCCTATTTCGGTTAAAGACCGACACATCTCTTTGACAGCTACTACTTGGTCAAGAGAAGCACTATTAGATTTTGAGCAGTGTGGGATATTCATAAAATCACTGAGCGTTTGAATATACCATCATCTGTTAGGTATGCCAAATGCCACTAATCTGTTGAGTTTATTAAGTATTTAAATGATCATAAATGAGGCAAGCTCTGCTCTGGCAGCTATCCAACTTGGCTGGCCATCCTCGCCAGTGACTCGGTTATAGGCATCCCGTAGTAGGTCACGCGCGCAATCAAAACTCATCTCGTTTTGCAAAAGTTTGGCATACCCTGGTAGCACCTCTAGCCAGCCAGGAGTCAAATTTGGAAACTCAGAATTTGATTTGGCATTTTTCAGAGAAGAGAAATAAAGAGTGGCTGGTTCGTAGCTAGCTAATCGGTCCTTTAACCCTAATGAACTCAACTCCTCTGCCCTAAATGCTAACAACCATGAAGCAACAGACCCAAGTCGTTGCCCCCAAAAAGTGCCATTTGGCTCATCTTGCAACTTGTCTCTCTTGTAAATCTCCAGAGCTTTCAATCGAGTCTCTGCAGATAGACGATAAAACTCCAGTCTTAAATCCTTTGAGAACCCATCCGATTCAATATACTTGTAGGCTTTGTCTCCTACATAATCCACCAATAATCGACCAGATCTTGAGAGTGGTGGGTTTGGAAAGTGTTTGATTAATTTACCAACCTCTTTCTCTGCAGTTTCTAGATCAATACTGACATCCTGATTCGAATTCGGATACTCATCAGAGGATTCAAT
>CAZWGK010000028.1:14378-17547 GCA_964633685.1 uncultured Bdellovibrionales bacterium
CTGGGTCAGAGATATTATGTTCAGCACTGGGGCTTTCTGCTCGTTGATTGCTTTAATCTGGAATGAAGATCGAACCCCATGAATCAACTCTCCCCCCAAAAAGCCCTTCACTCTTAAGATTTGCAGATCTTTATCGGAAAGGATTTTCGCAAGAGACTCTGCCGTTAAATCAGCCTTCGGCCTAACAGTCCGTGCATAGACCATAGGATGATTAGCCGTGGACTTAGCACCGGGCAACATAACCGATGAGGTCGATGGTTTATGAGCATGATCGTGATTATGACCCGAGGCGCCATCACAACATCTGTTCTGATTGAAAATGAATTTATCTGTAGATTTAGGTTTTAGTTGAATCGAGAGAGGATCAAGGCCTCCTAAGATCTCCCCCTGCCGATTCATGCAGGCAAGAGGTGCATTTTTATTTCTACGATCTATCTCTGATAAGACTGAATTTATATCCTCATGAGCAACTATAGAGAGGGTGTCATTCGGAACTGCATCTAAATCAAAGAGATGATCCCAATGTGTGAGGATTATGATATCCGCGGACTCAACGTGACCGTCCAATAAGCCTAATTTAGAGTCATGAGAGAAATCTCTCACATTTACGGTGACCACTACACGATGGCTTAGGCCTAAATCTTTAAGGGCCTTCTTTACCTCTCCCGGATTGGCAATCCCTGTCGTCTCTATAGCGATTACATCTATGCCCATTTCCTTATGAGAGTCTCTTAAATTTTCAAGCTCTCTTCTTAAAGAAGCGACATCTTCACAACAAACACAGCCAGAGGTTAAAGCTCTAATTGAATCAGATGGAGCTTGTAACTGCACAGCATCGATATTGCTCTCACCAACGTCATTTTCGATAATAACCCACCGATTTAGATTACTTGAATTGGTCGAGAGAATAGAGTTCAACATGGTAGTTTTGCCGCTACCTAAACTACCTGTGATTGCTATAACCCTGAGGCCCTGCTCATGCTCTATATTTAAAGAGACATCGTTTGAAGCAATTTGTGAGGTTAAGAAATTATCCATGAGCTACTCCATTAACGCAACCAGGTTGCATTATGCCTGTTCCCCGAGACTGGGTCAAATAACTCCGTAAATAATTTTTACCCCATAAAAACAAACCGAATTAGGCCGCCAGATATCTCACTGGCTTTGTTGCAACCCCTAAAGATTCCTCAATGTCTTGAAGTAAATATGTCAATTGCTCTGGGTGGCTTAACGACATCCCATTAACTTTTATCTCTAAAAGTGATCCGACTAGAGCATGAGGATTCAGCCCAACAATCACTGGTCCTGGCATTTTTCGCTCCGAATTGGTTCGCCGCAGGAGTCGACGGAGGTAACTCTGCCCGGAATTGTCGAATCCAAACATATCGATAACCCAGTCAGGTTGCTTAACTAGAGCATAATCAAGGCTACTAGCTAGACTTCCCTGCCCTCCAGTAAGATTAATTTTCGCAAGTGACTCCCCTATCGAGAGCGCACGGGCGGTTCTAACCATTAAAAGACTAAAAGCTTTTACTGCCGCCGACCATTGAAAAGAGCCTGCTCCGTGTATTGCCCCCTGCCCCTTACCTCGAATGCAAAGATACATCTCCCCAGAATTATTGATAAATCTAGTACTAAATAGCTCTGGTGGAACACCAAAAAACTCAATAACTAGACGATTGTTCGCCATAAAATATCTCCTAAAAAGAATAAAAATCTTTTTGTAGCCGACTAGTAATCGCTGAAATTAGGAAAAAGTTGCTAACGCCAATAGGTGATGCTTTTTTATTACAGGATGATCCTAAGCCCATTACATGATAGGCTTTTTGCCGAGGTGACAAATGGAAATATCAGCATTACTGCCGTTCGCTATCGGATGTGGAATTACTGCCGCTATTGGCTATGTGATTCATCGCTCCAAAATTAGTCAGGTGGAAACTACTCTAAATGCCATCTCAAACGCTCATGCGACAATTTTAGGTGAGAAGCTGAAGGCCGCTGAGCAGCGACTTACCGAGGCAGCTGATATGGAGAGGCAACTCACCGAGAGATTTAAGGCTCTCTCGCTTGACGCCTTGAAAAGCAACAATGAGTCCTTTCTCTCACTGGCTCGTTCTCAATTTGAAAAATTACAGGAAACAAATAAATCTGAATTAGACTCAAGGAAAACTTCAATTGATGAGATGGTTAAGCCCATTAAAGAATCTCTGAGCAAAGTAGATGGCAAACTAGAAGAGCTGGAGCGTTTAAGAATTGAAGCCCATTCCTCTCTGGTGCAACAATTAAAATCACTCTCAGAAACTAATTCAACCTTAAAAGATGAAACAGCCAATCTAATAAAAGCTCTTAGACAACCCCAGATTCGAGGCCGTTGGGGCGAAATTCAACTCCGAAAAGTTGTAGAGTTAAGCGGTATGCTTGAAAACTGCGACTTTGTAACTCAGGAAAGTATCGAGGTCGAAGGCGGACAGCTGAGACCAGATATGGTGGTAAAACTTCCGAGCAATCGCAATATAGTGGTCGACTCTAAAGCTCCATTAGACGCATACCTTTCAGCGATTGAGGCACGCACTGACACAGAAAAAGAGCAGTTTCTGGAGAGCCATGCCCGTCAGATTAGAAATTTAATCACCGGGCTTTCCTCCAAGAGTTACTGGGAACACCTAAAGCCAACTCCGGAATTTGTAGTGCTGTTTATTCCAGGCGAAGCATTCTTAAGCGCCGCTCTTGAGAGAGACCGTGAGCTTTTAGAATTTGCGGCTTCAAAAAATATAATTCTAGCAACGCCGTCCACCTTGATAGCTCTTCTAAAGGCTGTTTATTACGGCTGGCGTCAAGATAAAATGGCTCAAAATACGGCTGAAGTAGCAAAAATCGGCAAAGAGTTCCATGACCGAATCAATAAATTCTTAGAGCATTTCGATGCGGTTCGTCGTGGATTAGAAGGAGCTATTACAGCTTTTAATAAATCAGCCTCATCATTAGAGAGTCGAGTATTAGTTTCAGTTCGCAAATTTAAGGAGCTTGGAATAGATACGACCGATGAAATTAGACAGGTAAATCAGATTGAGACTATTCCGCAGACCATTGGCTATACCGGAACTGGGCAGGAATAATAATTTAAATAAAAGAATTTTATGTCAGATCTTCCAAATTGCCCGAAGTGTAA
>CAZWGK010000029.1:0-3060 GCA_964633685.1 uncultured Bdellovibrionales bacterium
TGAAAAAATATCTTGTGGCGAGAGACCAAGACTACCTAAGGCGAGACGAAGATCTGGGGCCCTAAGAAAATCTATAGAGCGACTATCGTGATCAAAAGAGACCCCATTGATACGATTTATTAATTCAAAGAGGTGGCTTAATGGTGCATGCCTAACATCGTGCAACAAACCACAGGAGGTTAAAATATTCCGCTCGTTTTGATCGAGCCCTAATTGATCAGACATTCGATCGCCAAGAATGGAAACACCAATCGAATGAGTTAGTCGCGTATAATCTATGCCCTTACCTCTTTCGGTCAAAGCTGCAGTCTGTTGCGTAACCCAGCCTAACCGTTTCACTGGAGCTGTGTTAATTAAACCTAATATCTCAGGGGATAATTTTATCGGACCGTAAATGGGATCAGCATAATCAAAGGACTGCCCGCTGGGTGTATCCGCTTTAAAAAATGAAAAAAGTTCCCGAATATTGGCTTCCCTAGGCTTTTCAGAGGATGGAACAAATTTTTCAGTGGGACAAGGAAAAGCTTCTATGGCAAGTTGCCACTCATTATCAGATACACTTTGCACCCCATCAAGTCCCTGCTTGCGCTCCATCCATTCCTCAAATTTTAGCAATTAACACTTATTTTATCTCGAAGCCCCAGACACAGAGAAACTACTCTACCTGGATCTTCACCACTGCCCTGCCATACAACATCAGCAAAAGCCTTTCCCGGTAAACAAAATTCATTAAACATTGGGAATACAGTGTCATGCCACTGTTTCAATATTGATTCTTTAGTTCTCCCTCTCTCGATAGCATCGCGAGACATTCTCCGCTCGAGACATAGCTCTGATGGAGTATCAACAAATAACTTGAGATCGAAATATTCTCTTACCTCCGGCAAATGAAAGGTAAGGATTCCTTCCACCATAACAACTTCTTTTGGTTCGAGGAGACAAACCGATGAAGAGCGGGTATGAGAAGCATAATCATAACAAGGAATCTCTACAGCCTTACCCGATCGAAGTGCTTTTAGATGCTTGAGAAGTAAATCTAATTCTAGCGAATCTGGATGATCGTAGTTCTGTTTGGCTCTATCTTCCGTCGAAAGATGATCTTGGGAGTGATAATACGAATCTACGGCGATGACGGCAGCTGACCCTTCAGGCAGAGAATCCCGAATGGCTTTAGCGAGATATGTTTTGCCACTGCCGGAGCCTCCGGCAATTCCAATAATAAACATCAATCCCCCGAGCTAACGGCCGATATCCTAAATCAAATCGGATTCTTAACATATAGCTCTGGTGCAAGTTAATTAAATAAATTCATCAACCTGTGGAAAACTTCTAGGAAATACTCACCTTACTCCGCATGCCCTGCTGTTGATAACTCTTATAAAAGCTCGATTTTTATCAAATTATTTCACCGATGGCCCCTTCGATTTGAGTAGCACTTTTAATAGAGGTAAAATGCACTCCTGACAGGTAACTATGCACAACCCAGATTTTGAACAAAAACCTAAATCCCATCGGGACGACATATCAGATGATGACGCTACAATTCTGGCCGCCGAGGAGATCCTCAAAAATGCTGTTCCCACCACATTTGGTTTGACCCTTGAAGAGTTTCGAAAACAGCACCTAAAGGACTCAAAAGAAGGGGACATCCAACAGATAGCTGCCGAACAATTCGCCGATTTACTGTTAAAACTAGACGGTCTTGAGCTGTATGAGCGTGAAATATTAGTCGATGACCACCTTATCGACCTAGCTGTCTCTTCTATCAGTGACATGAAAATTGGGCACATCACGGGTGACTACATCTACCCAGGGGTAAATTTGACTTTTCCGTTCCGAAGTACGGCACCTCAACACATTGAAATTTATGCAGAAGGTAGCCTAGGGGACCGAATTCAACCAGATGCCGTTGATTTTGGCCTCAGCAATTTAATCATTGAATTTTCACCCTTAGACCCCGAACAGGACTATGTATTGCGAGTTTTTCGTAAAAATCGCTAAATTTTAACCGGCATTACAAAAACCTCCATAACACTAAGTATAGAGGTTTTATGGCTAATTTAAAAAATCCGCAGGATATTTTAAACGATATATCCTTGGTTGATGAAGCAATTCAAAAAGCTTCACTCAACGGCGAACCCTTTACAATAAAACCAGAAAACCTCGACGCCAACTCCCTTCTAGATTCTGAATTATCTTCGACCTATACGGTTCGTAGATCACTATTCGTCGAAGCGTTTAAAGATGGCGGCCTCGGGGCTACGAAGAGAGATCCCAACTCCACTCCCTCGTTGCAAATCACGCCAGAGCTAGAGGAGAAGATCGAATATGTAATGGCCCTCAATCGCCTTGATAGATACGTTAATCACAACATCAGCGCTGACGAGAAAATCTTGAGAGAGCATCAAATTGATGTTTTTGAGGATATAAGAACTGCTTTAGAGCAAGGCTTAAAGAGCGGATACATAAAGCTTCCGACTGGAGCTGGAAAAACTGCCATATTCTGTGAGCTATCTGAGGTGCTAGGACTAAAAACTTTAGTGGTAGTTCCCACCAAAGACCTTCTGCTTCAAACAAGAGATCAGATGCAAAAATTTGCAACAACTATTCCTGAAGAGCAGATCGGGGTTTGGTATAGTGATCAAAAAGATTCTCCAAGACAAATTAACATTACAACCTATGATTCTCTCACAAGTAATTTTGCTGCTGGACGGGTAAAAAAGGGTGATTACGATCTTATAATTCTCGATGAAGCGCATGTAGGCCTTGGAGGAAAACGGGCTGGTGTAATCGAGGAATTAAAAGAGCAGAGCATCACGATCGGGTTTACTGCCACACCAGAATATCATGCTGATAAAACACTCGATAATTTACTGGATGAAAAGATTCACTCCCTCGATGCGGTGGCTGCTATCAAAAGGGGTATTTTATCGCCTGTTTCTAGCGTAGCAGTAAAAATCAATACTGATTTGAGTCGAGTCAAAATATCAACAGACGGCAATTATGATGAAGCCGAGCTACAAAAAGCTATCAACAATCAGTCGGTGAATCAGGGTGCAA
>CAZWGK010000029.1:3070-6699 GCA_964633685.1 uncultured Bdellovibrionales bacterium
TGCCCTCCAAGTCATCAACACAGTATTCACTGCCAAACAGGCAGTAGCATTTTGAGGCGGCATCCAACACGCCGAAGATTTAGCGTCAGCCATGCAAGCAAGTGGCTTAAAAGCAGACTTTGTTCATGGAAACGATCCTGACCGCGAGGCTAAACTTGAAGCATTAAAATCTGGAAAGATAGACATTTTATGTAATGCAGACCTTTTAATTGCGGGATTTGATTGTCCATCAGTCTCAGTTTGTCTCAACCTAGCTCCAACCACATCAAAGGTACGTGCTGAGCAAAGAGGTGGTAGAGCTACCCGATTAGATCCTAATGATGATGCGAAACACGCCGTCGTTGTGGATTTTATTTATCGAGATGACAGGGCTCAAACGGCTCCAGTGCTGTACAGTGATGTGCTCGGTGGCCAAGTAGTAGTTACCCCAACCGCCGAAAGTGACAGTGTAGATAGACCTGAATGGCTCGTTCAGGGTACCAACAGTCTGAAGGCTGAAGGCATCGAGGTGGTTTTAACTATTGATGAGTTAGCGAAAGTTCTTCCTCGGGCACCAGCTGAGATAAAAAATTACTCTGGAGTTGAGGTCGAATCCGCATGGACAAAGACACGTATCTGCAACGAACTAAAAATAACTGGGGGCAAATTCGAGTCAACCGTAGATGCTCTTGGCGATCAATTAAAAGATGAGATTCAAAAGATCCGTATCAACGGTCGATTAAGAGTTATTTACTCTGAGACCGCTTTTGCCGCAATAAAAGAGAAAGTTCAGGGAGTCGCATATGCGCCCGAATCTTGGATAACACCCACTCAACTCCGTCTTAAATTTAATATTTCGAAAGAGGTTTTAGCTGATGTGATGGACCACCTCCGAGAAAAGGGGCTAACGAAAGATTATCTCGGAATTACATATCATCGACCTCTCGAGCATATCAGCCCAGATGGACAACAAGAAGCGGTTCGCCTACTCGGCATACCCGCTCCTCGCGGCTGGATTAGAGAGGGGAGCATCCGAAATCTTTCAAGCGAGACACAGCGAGTTAGATCTGAAATTTTAGAGCAATTGATAAACGAGGGACACGAACACGGCTATTACCGTTTTGGAAAACAAGAGGGGGTTCTTCACATTTCGCCCAAAACAAATGAGCAAGTGAATGCGCTATTAAAGGAGAGATTCTCTGTAACACATCTCTCTCAAGAATTAGGAGTCCCAGTCGAAAAATGCCGAGAAGAGGCTGCCCAGCTTTTAAAACGAGCACCTGAATGTTTCTATCAAAAGGCATTTAACGACTTAAGTAAAGAAGATCGGCTAAAAGCTCTTGGTTCAAGAATGGGATTTGATAATGGCGACCCGGAAAAATCGTCGGCTCAATCAAGTTTGCACTCCTCTGAGCACCTTACGGAATCAGGGTATGCCCGGCTTAAAACTCAAATCTGCAACAAGATCGTTGCACCTGCCGATTGGAAAACTGCGGGGGAAGTTTCTGTTGAGCTAATGGGGCCGCTTTTTGCTTTTGACAAAGAAGCCCAAAGCCTTTTAAAGAGCGGCGAATTCAGCGCTCAGCATTGCCGAGAATACTTAAGTCGTAAAGGTCTCACCATGCCCCACTATTCCAAGGAATTGTGCGATGCCATTATTACTAATCTTAAACTACAACCTAGAAAATAACTGGCGCAATAAAGGCAAAGAAAATTCCCACCAGATACATCACTAGGGAAAATATCAATATAGCACGTGATATTTTTTTGCTTGTTGTGCAAGCTTTGGCTTGAAGCGGATCTATCGGGCAGGATTGAGTTTCACCGTATTTACTTGCCAAAAAAGCAAGAAATATCATCAATCCAGCTAATCCGAAAACTAAAGATTTGTTCTCTGAGATCCAGATTAGTTGAGGGAAATTAGTGACCGTTGTTGCTAGAGTTGCCCCCAGCCCCAATGTAACCATTAGAGCTGGCAGGGCACAGCACACTAAAGTGCTGAGAGATGTAAAGAGCGAAAGAAACGGCAGAAGCCTCTTCATAAGCTCTTTCTCTCTATTCCGGTCGTATCAAATCCGGTATCTGTTATAACTTTTCTGATTTCATTATCAGCCAGAGTTTGACCTGGTCTAAATTTTAAGAAAACGGTTTTCTTGTCCATATCAACCTCGACTGACTCAACTGCATCCATCTTACCAAAGGCACGTTTAATACCTTGAGCACAGAATGCACAAACCAAGCCGTTAATACCGACAACAGCCTCGTCAGCATAGCTCGCAATCGGGGCAAACAACAAAGTTAATGCAACAACAATATTTCTTATTTTCATAAATACTTTCCATTTAAAAATGTGAAATAAATGCCAAGAAAGGCTGGCCTTTTAGGCTGACCCCGGCCTCAAATAAATAGTTGTCATAAAATATGCGCACCATCGGCGTAACACTCCACTCATCTTCCATTTCTGGTGAATAATCCACCTGACCAATGAGCCAACTATGCACTCCTTCATACCCTGCTATGTAAGGAGCAAACCCTAACCTATAGCGAAGATGATTTAATTCAGATTCACCTGATGATTGAATCGTCTGCGCATGAGCTAAGGTGTAAATTCTTCGGGTTTCATAATCGGCCTGAATAGATGCCATGCCAACAAAATCCGTATTATCCTTGAATTCAGCTCCACCAAGACCTACTGATAGATAGATATTGGCTTGCGAATCTCGATTGTTGTCTCTGAAAGCGAGATAATTGAACTGCGGGATAAACATGGTCACATCTCCATCCTCAGTCTCAGCCCATACCCCCGAAATGCCAACGGCTTTGTTTCGAGAGAACGAGTAATTAACCTCTACATCAGTTCTGTTAGGGGTATATTCTGGCATTACACCATAGCCCCCTTTAAAACTGACTGGGTGTGCCCAACTTGAAGAGCCTATGATTAAGACCCCAAATAAATTGGACCAAAAAAATCGTAAGGCTGATTTCATAAATCCCTTTTCAAGAATTTAACTACGGGAATAATAACGGGTCCTGTGCGCTTTGCTAGACCCTGCTTGGGGGGGCGTTTGGAGAAATTGAAAGGTCCGCCAGGTATCTAATAGGCTCACTTGGGGAAATGTCAAACAAAGAGGGGCCATGAATACGGTGCTCACTTGATCCAATCTCAGGAGAAATACTGTTTGCTAGCAAATGAGAGGCCAGCTCCCACTTTACAAACCCTAGCCGAGCATAATTTTCAGGAAGGATAGAGGTATCGCAACAAAATAAATGGCCCTCTTCCTTCGATTTGGTAGAGTCAGAATCTCCAGCCGATTCATCATGGCAGCCACCATGCGAGGTGGATGTCTGATCAGACTCAGACGGAGTCTTTTCTTCAGCACTTACAAAACACAGAGAACACGCACTTATAAGTACGAAACATGAGAAGAGTGCGGCTAGTGGTCTTACAGTCATAAGCATATAGTTATTATAGACGATTATTTATAAAACTTCTTCAAATAACTTAAAAATAAAAGCCTCTCAGTAGGCTCCAATCCCTCTTAAGCCGTCCTAACAACATGATTCCTCTACTAATTCACAGGATTGCGAGGATTAAAATTTCTTTGCCAGAACTTCAATTACAGGTCGCTCAAAAATCGATAACATGGTCA
>CAZWGK010000029.1:6709-13222 GCA_964633685.1 uncultured Bdellovibrionales bacterium
GGGGGAGTCACCAAAACCCATATCTTTTAGACCTGCCCTTAAAATTGCTAGGGCCTCGTCAGATATCCTTTTAAATTCCCCTTCATTTTTATAAACAAGAGCGTCGTTCTGCACTTCAAAAGTAGCGTTAAATACGTCTGCATACTTTTCTACTACTGAGCTTGCCAACTTTCCTATCGGCTCAAAATAAGCATAACAAGCCACACTATAGAGATGATTTAAAAACTTAGGCATGGAGGCAGTAATAAAATCAAGAGAACGAGCTTCATCTGAACTAGAAAGAATCTCTCTCAGGGTTTTTGCAAATTTCTCAGCTGCGTCACCTTTCTTGACTTCTCTCTTTAGGAAATTCTTTACGGCCGAATTAACATTCGGAGCTTTACGGAGACAGGTATTTATATCAGAGGCAGTACAATCGAGCATAAAATTTCCTAAAATTAAAGACCGTCTAAATATTTACACACCTTGTTTTTTTGTGCCACACTCTCGGTGTGAATCTTGATTCAATACCAACCGAGTCTTCTTCCACTACTTGGCGGAGCGTGCTCCGTACTGAGGCCGAATCTGATTATTTCAAGAATATCCGAGGCTTTATAAAGCAAGAGCGAGATTCAGGGAAAACAATCTACCCTCCAGATGAAGATATATTTAATGCTCTTCACCTTACCCCTCTTAATAAAGTAAAAGTTGTTATCTTAGGACAGGACCCCTACCATGGCCCAGGACAGGCTCACGGGTTATGCTTTTCAGTCAAACCTGGGGTTCGACCTCCGCCCTCTCTAATAAATATATTTAAAGAGCTGTCAAAGGATCTCAACGTTTCTATTCCCAAAAATGGCTGTCTAAAAAAATGGGCAGAGCAAGGAGTTCTCCTTCTGAATGCGGTACTCACAGTAGAGGATGGGAAACCCGGCTCTCACGCTGAAATTGGATGGCAAAAATTTACCGACTCAGTAATTAACGAGGTAAACAAAAATCGTACTGGAGTCGTCTTTTTACTTTGGGGCGCATATGCCCAAAAAAAATCCCAGGGGATAGATTCAAACAGACACCACATATTAACAGCGCCACATCCATCCCCTTTATCAGCAAGTCGAGGATTTTTAGGGTGCAGACATTTTAGCAAAACTAATGAATTGCTACGCCTGCAGGGGGATAGTGAAATCGATTGGGGATTGTGAAATCTCAGGATTATTTAGCCGCTCTGCTTGATCAATCGCCTCCAATGTTCGAAGTAACGACATAATACTATCTAACAGGCGCGCCTCTTTAACCCAAGCGAATTTCAATTTTAGAAGAGCTACTAACTTCACTCTCTTTGAATGCTTTAGGCGATGCACCATACCTTTAATGGCATCAAAGATGGCCTGCATCACATAAACATCAGTAGAATTAAGTCCGTCAATCAACACCTCGAAGGCCTCAAGTCGAGCTAAAGAATCGGCAGCTGGTGCAATCAAAGCGGGCTCTTCCGATTGCAAGGCGGCTCTCAAGTAAGGCGCTGCTCGTTGGGCTCTAGTTCCAAAATCGCCCAACAGCTCTACTACTTCCCTCTTAAACGAGATTATCTCTTTGATCTTATCAGGATTATTTTCAAGAATTTCCTCCTCAATAACCCGACCTAAATCCATAAGGCTATCTTCTTCAAAATGACGGTGCGTACGAAGGGCTAAGGTGCATTCGCGTCTCAGGGCAGTAGATTCCAATGGATTACTGATAATAGAATACAGCTCAACTCCCGCCACCTTTACGTGATGACCCATCCGCCCCAGAGTCTGCGCAGCTTTAATCCTCACTTCAAAGTCACAATCTCTTAGCCGAGCTCGTACTGCCGAAGTAGCTTCAAGAGAATCTCGCCCAGCTTTCTCGATGATTTTTAGAAGATCGAATACTAACCGCTTATCTCCCTCACCTGTTTCAAGAAGATGTAACGCCTTGGGCATTACCTCGCGCAGAACATCCGCCGATAGCTCCGCTAAAATCTTTGCGACCTCCCGTCGCACAGCTAACGCCGGATCTATAAGACGAGGACCCATAGAATTGATCAATAGATTCGGTTCTAATTTAAATGAATCAAGTGCTTGCACTGCGGCAAGACGAACAATCGCTGAGTCATGGTTGATCAAACGCGCCACACTGATGTGGGAGTGACTGGCTGCCTCACCATATTGAGATATTGAACGCAAAGCTGCTTCCAACACAAAAATATTTTCACTTCGGGTAAGAATGGCCATCTCAAGAGCTGGAATGACCTTTGGATCTCCTAAAATACCCAGTGACATTGCGGCAAAGGTTCGATCTCGTGGATCAAGAGCGCTTGAGAGATCCGCTATCAACGACTCATGATTTTCACAGCCACGATCTTTTAGGATTGATTTGTCTGCTGAAAAATCTAAATTTAGTTCGGTATCGCTCGCAATCGAGAGTGATTGCTGCAAATCTGACTGCGATTCTATTTTCCCGTCCGTGAGAGATGACATCTGTAAAAAGCTAAAAGCGTCTCTGTTAGCTCAGCATCTTGCCGAGGCTCCGCAATTTACCGATCTTGATTCAGACAGTCAAACCCAAAACCCGCAAAAAATATCACGCTCCCAATTCCTGACGTAAACGATTTAATGCGATGATAGTCATCGCATCTGTTATCTCTCCTGTGTCGACCATGGCCAATGCGTCTAAAAATTTAATCTTGCGTAGTTCTAATTCTTCTGTTCCTTCTGGCTCGGCTCCGACCTGGGTTAGATTCTCCGCAACAAAAAAAACTGCGCGTTCAGATGAAAAACAATTACTGAGATGAACTTCTCCACCCAAAGTTCTCCACGTCTCGGCAATAAGACCCGCCTCCTCTTTTAATTCTCTCTTAGCAGTCACTAACCCATCTTCATTTGGGTCACCACCTCCCTCGATTATCTCCCAGGAATATCGATTGAGGGGATACCGCCATTGACCAACTATAAAAATTTCTTTCTCAGGTGTTAACGCAATCACCCCCACCGCCAACCTTGTATCCACCACCCCATAAATCCCTTCTTTGCCATCGGGGCGAATTACTTGATCTTCACGCAACCGCAACCACGGATTTTCATAGATAGGTCTGCTACTTAGGGTCTTCCAGGGATTTTTAGGGGTCATAATTTTAGGCCTAAATCAAACTACTTTTTGAGGAGTTTATGGGTTATCTCTCCATTTTTCAACTCAACTTTGACCTGACCACCACTCTTGAGCTTACCGAATAGAATTTCATCAGTGAGCGGATCTTTTATCTTTTTCTGAATCAACCTAGCCATAGGTCGAGCGCCCAGCTCAGAACTGAATCCATTTTGGGCCAGCCAAGTTCTCGCTTCTTTCGATAAATTGAATTTGATCTTTTTATTTTTAAGTTGGCGCTCGAGCTCAAAAATATTTTTATCTACTATCTGCTCCATGATCTCGAGTGGTAATGGTCCAAAATTCACTACTTCATCCAAGCGATTTCGAAATTCGGGTCTGAATAGATTTTTAATGGCAGTCTCTCTATTGTTCGAACTTTCAGCTCGACCGAACCCTAGTGAGCGTGAAGCATCAGAACCCGCATTGGTGGTCATGATCAATATAATATTTCGAAAATCGGCTTTTTTACCCTGCGAATCAGTCAGAGTCGCGGTATCCATTACCTGAAGCAATATATTGAAGATGTCTGTATGCGCCTTTTCAATCTCATCCAACAACAGAACAGCATAAGGCTGCTTGCGAACTAAATCTGTTAGCTGACCTCCTTCATCGTAACCTACATAGCCTGGGGGTGACCCTATAAATTTAGCAACGGTGTGCTTTTCCATGTATTCGCTCATATCAAAGCGATGGAATGGCACTCCTAAAAGATTGGCTAATTGCCGTGCTAATTCAGTTTTTCCTACACCGGTGGGGCCAGCAAAAAGGAAACATCCTACTGGTTTATCCTCAAGCCCGATATTTGCCCTTTTACGCTTAATAGCTCGCGCTACACTCTTAACAGCCTGGTCCTGTCCAAAGACAACCTGCTTAAGATTACTCTCCAAATTCTTTAGCATCGTTTCATCAGAGCCAGAAACGCTAGTAACTGGGACCTTAGCAATGGCAGATACTACGACTTCAACATCTTGCGCAGTTATTGATTTCTTCTGCTTAGCTTTTGGCAACATGCTATTCGCTGCACCAGCTTCGTCAATAACATCGATAGCTTTGTCAGGCAATCTTCGATCAGTTATATACTTTGCCGACAACTCAGCGGCAGCTCTTAAGGCTGCTGCTGAATATTTTACTCCGTGATGCTCTTCAAACCGGACTCGGTTACCATCAAGAATCTGCACCGTCTCATCAATACTAGGCTCAACCAACTCAATGGTAGAGAATCTACGACTTAAAGCGCGATCTCTTTCAAAGCTCTTCTTATAATCCTCATAAGTAGTGCTGCCGATACATCTTATCTTTCCCGATGAAAGAGCAGGTTTTAATAGGTTTGCAGCATCCATAGTGCCGCTTCCAGTAGCTCCTGCTCCGACAATAGTGTGAATCTCATCTATGAATACAATTGAATTACCAACTTTACCTAACTCCTTTACTACCGCTTTTAAACGCTCCTCAAATTCACCGCGATATTTTGTCCCAGCAAGCAAATTCCCGACATCGAGCGAGAACAACTGTGCATTTTTTAAATTTTTAGGAACGTCTCCTTTAACAATTCGTTGTGCAATACCATGAGCAATTGCTGTCTTCCCCACACCTGGATCCCCCAAAAACAGAGGATTATTTTTTTGGCGTCGGCATAAAATCTTGATGGCGCGATCAATCTCTGCATCACGTCCAATCACAGCATCAAGTTCACCACTTCTTGCGGCTTCAGTCAGGTCCTCGCAATATCTACCTAATATACCGCGTCGGTCGCCAGTCGAGCTCTCAGATTCGGCCTCAGGTTGTGCCGACTGGTAATACTCGTCTGATTCCTCAGCATCTGAAGCATCTTGATCTTCGTAATCGTTATAAATCTTTGAGACTCCGTGCGAGATATACTCCGTTACATCCAGCTTTGTTATGCCTTGCTCGTTTAAAAAGAAAACCGCCCATGATTCTTCTTCGCGAAATAAAGAGACTAAAACGTCTTTACTGGTGATTAAATTTTTACCAGCAGCATGAGTATGAACGATAGCTTGCTGAAGCACTCTCTGCACAGCGGGCGTTTGAATTGGCTCTACTTCATCTTTCTTGGTAGCAACGTTAGCAGCGCCGGTCTTTTCTATCTCATTATCAAAAAAAATCTCCAGCGACTTTCGTAACTCATCCAAATTAGCCCCACAATTAAATAGAATCTCCTTCACATCAGAATCAAATAACAAGGCATAAAGGAGATGCTCGAGACAAAAATAAACATTCTTACGCTGCTCTGCTTCGCGAACAGCTGCCTCTAATGTGTAACTTAATCCTGTACTAAACATCATATCAAACAGCCTCCATGGTAGCCTTCAGCGGAAACCCGTTTTCCCTTGCTTTTCTATGAACGGCTTCAATTTTTGCTTCGGCAATCTCTTTGGTGTAAATGCCGCAAACACCACTGCCCTTATGATGAACACTCAACATTATCTGCACAGCCTCGGCTGGTGACTTCTGAAAAATACTCTCAAGAACCGCCACCACAAAATCCATACTGGTGTAATCATCATTCAATAGAACAACCTGATACTGTCGAGGTCTCTTAACCTTAGTTTTTGATTTCTCTAACACCTCTGTGCCGGTGCCAGTCTTTGTCCCTGCTCTTGTACTCATGTTTAGCTCTTAATTCCCCTATTTTTGACATTATATCACTAACTTGGGGATAGAGGACCACTTACTTAATGCTATCTCCTCCTAATTAATCTTATGAGTTATAATTGAGACATATGGCTATTAGGAGCTTTCCGCCCGTCGATTTTGCCGATGAAAATGGCATTCTCGCTATTGGCGGGGATCTAGAGCCAGAAAGTATCCTGCTCGCCTACAAAAACGGAATATTCCCGTGGCCTCATAAAAATTATCCTCTACTCTGGTTCGCACCACCCAGACGAGCCGTTATTTTCTTTGACGAACTGCATATTGGGCGAAGCCTTAAAAAAGCACAAAAACACTCAACCATTCATTTCACCACCAACACAGCTTTTGGTGAGGTAATCAGGGCATGCGCTCAAGCAAAAAACAGAAATGATAGCGGCGGGACATGGATTACCCCGCAAATGATTAAGGCATACGAGAAATTATTCACTCAGGGATTTGCTTATAGTGTTGAGGCTTGGAATAACGACCGACTGGTGGGTGGATTCTATGGCGTCCGAATAAAAAATTTCGTTGGCGGAGAGTCGATGTTTTATGTGGAGCCGAACGCGTCAAAATTAGCATTTTTATTTTTTGCGGAAAAAATGAAAAGTGAAGGCATCAGTTGGATTGATTGCCAAACACTTACTCATACCTTTGAATCTTTCGGAGCACGAGAGATTGAACGGAATGAGTTTATGAGATTACTTAAAAAAG
>CAZWGK010000029.1:13232-17336 GCA_964633685.1 uncultured Bdellovibrionales bacterium
GACCAAGGATTCCTTATGAACAAAAATCTAACGGATATTGTTGGACGATTATTTTTTGGAATCCTATTTCTGTTTACAGGATTTGATTTTTTAGCGTCTGGCGGGTCGCATCTAGACCTTCTTCCATGGTGGTTCCCGATTCCAAATATAACTGTGGCAATTTATGGAATTATTTTCATATTCGGAGGCATGCTCTTCTTAGCCGGAATTTGGCTTCAAATTGCGTCTGTAATTTTGGGATTTATGCTTGCCTTTAATATCGCAGGCATTCATATCCCGGGATTTATAGAGGTCCCTGTTTCGATACGGGTAGAATCGGAGTGGCTGTGGATGCTTTTACTTAAAAATAATCTGATAAAAGATCTGAGTCTACTCGGAGCTTGCATCTCTTATTTCAATCATCAATTAGGTAGCTACAGTCTTGAGGAGTATCTCCGCAGAAATGGCTTCGAACCTACTCCCTGGAGAAAAGCACCACCTGCCTCAGATACTAATCAAAGCGAGGCTTCCTCTTCTCAATAACGGATGTTAGACCTTCCTTGAACTCTGCGCCGGCATAATTTACCGCCTGCACAGAGGCCTCTCTTTTTAAGGATTGATCCAAACCTAACGTGCCTGTTCGCAAAGTCTCTAATAGCTGAGTGACAGCCTCAGGACCACAATTACAGATCTCTTGTGCCACGTTCTTAGCTTCATCCATCAAATGAGCATCAGATACTATTCGCGATACCAAACCAACTCTTGACGCCTCAGCCGCATCTATCACACGTGCGGTCAGCATAAACTCTGCTGCACGAGCATATCCCATAACCTGAGGAAGAAAGTATGTAGCTCCCATTCCCGGATGAAGCCCTAGTTTTGCGAAGGTCATTCCTAATTTAGCAGACTCTGCGGCTAACCTAATGTCACAAGCACTAGCTAGACACAGCCCTGCACCTATTGCAGAACCATTTACTGCCGCGATCAATGGTACATTTAAATCACGAATACACAGAAAAGAATTGTAATACGCTAACATTTTCTGACGATTTTCTTCGCCACCTAGCTTGGTTTTTGATTCAAGCATTTTTAAATCACCACCAGCCGAGAATGCCTTGCCTGCTCCCGTTAAAATTACGGCTCTCAAAGAGGATGCCCTAGGTTTCAAGCTCCTTATTAAAGCTGAAAACTCCTCGGCCATAGCCTCGCTCATGGCATTTAATTTATTGGGGTCATTTAGGGTTATGATTCCTACTTTGTTATTTAACTCTTCAAATAAGACTAATTTTGCTTCCATAATCCTTCCCCAAAACAATTCTGATTGGTATTGTGCCGATCAAAATCGAGGACGGCAAGTAACCTTTGAGGCATTCATGATCCGAAATCTAAGAGATTTCATAACAATTCTGCGAGAAGAGCGCGATATAGTTGAGATTGATGCGCCCGTGGACGCCCGCCTAGAAGCTGCCGAGATTCATAGACGGATAATAGCTGCCAATGGGCCCGCCCTGTTGTTTAAAAACATCAAAGGGGCATCATTTCCTTTAGCCACAAATTTATTTGGTACCAGGAAGCGCGTGGAGTTAGCTTTTGGTGCTAGGCCTGGAAGATTAATTAGTCAGATTGCACACGCTCCGGAAACTTTGCTTCCACCATCTCTTGGAAAAGTTTGGGATCATCGTGAACTTCTAGGAAGCTTAGCCAAAGTAGGTCTGAAAAGAATATCGAGAGGTCCGGTGTCAGAGTGCATAGACAGCCCGGCTAAACTAACTCGACTCCCACTATTAACGACCTGGCCCGAAGATGGCGGGCCTTTTGTGACACTACCACTAGTGCTTACTAAACATCCCGAAAAAGATATTACTAATCTTGGAATGTACCGGGTTCAAAGGTTTGATGACGATCGCACCGGGCTCCACATGCAGATCGGCAAAGGAGGCGGCTTTCATTTAGCAGCCCATCGCCAACTGAATCGACCTATGCCTGTAAGCATTTTTATTGGCGGACCACCGGCTCTAATTATGTCTGCGATATCACCACTGCCTGAAAATGTCCCCGAGCTACTATTCTCATCGCTTTTATTGGGTGAAAGATTGCCTGTAATAAAGAATCCAATTAACGGTTTGCTAACCCCCGCTGAGGCTGAATTCGCATTGGTGGGAGAAGTTCAACCTTTTGAAATGCACCCTGAGGGCCCGTTTGGAGACCACTATGGGTATTACTCTCTTAAACACGACTACCCACTATTCCGTTGCAAGGCCCTGATGCACCGCAAAGATGCTATATGCGCTGCCACAGTAGTAGGCAAACCACGACAAGAGGACTTTTTTCTTGGAGATTTTCTCCAAGAGATGCTCTTGCCGTTAGTAAAATTAGTTATGCCTGGCGTATTAGATCTATGGTCTTACGGCGAGACTGGTTATCACTCCCTAACCAGTGCCAGAGTAACAGAGCGATATCATAGAGAAGCCATGGCTTCAGCATTTCGAATCCTGGGAGAAGGGCAGCTATCTCTAACTAAATTTCTTTTACTAACTGATGGCAAAATTGACCTCCGGGATTTCAAATCAACTCTGCAATATATCTTGGAGCGTGCTGACTTTCGTAGAGATCTCTTCGTATTTTCGAATTTATCCATGGATACACTTGATTATGCGGGGCCTAAAGTTAATGAAGGCAGCAAAGGCGTTCTTTTAGGCATTGGCGAAGCAATTCGAAAATTACCTGCCGCACTCCCCTCTCAATTGCCAAACGGCGCATCTGATATGGCGATATTTTGTCCTGGGGCTCTCGTTGTTGAAGGACCAAGTTTTGCCGAAGATAAGAACTTTGCTGCTCAGCTTGCCAAAGATAGTCAGCTAAAAAATTGGCCGCTTATTGTTCTCTGTGATTCAGCAAAAAAATGCGCTAAGTCTCCGATGAATTTTCTATGGACCACCTTTACAAGATTTGAACCTGCCGCCGATATTCACGGAGCCAACACCGAAGTGGTTAGAAATCACATCAGTTATACCCCGCCAGTCGTAATCGATGCTCGAATGAAACCTTGGTACCCTAAGGAGCTCTTTTGCGATCCTGAAACTAAAAAACTTGTGTCTGCGCGTTGGAGAGAATACTTCCCGGCTGGACAGGAGATGGGAGATAGCGATCTAGCCCATCTGGATTAATTAAAGCAATAATTTCAGCTAGTTGTAAAAATTTCGATTCATAGCTCCCAAAAGGCGATTTGGTGCATCTAATCAACTGGATAGAAGTATTTTAATACCCTTTTATTTTTCCAAGAGCTTAGGATGGCTAAGGAACTTTCAAATACCGAAAAAGCTGCGCTGACCTTGATGTCAGTTGGTCAAGAGACTGCATCCCTCGTTCTCCAAAACTTAAACGAGGCCGAGGTCAAGAGAATTAGTCGTGCTTTCCTATCTGTCCAAGAAGTGGACCGCGAAACCCAGTTTTCAATCTGTAAAGAATTTAAAGGCATGTTAAGTGCAGGACAAACTCTTCTAGTAGATGGAAGAGATTTTGCTAAAAAAGTTATCTCTAATGCTTTCGGAGAAGCTGAAGGTGAAAATCTTCTAGAATATATCACAGGCGCTAAAAAAGAACCGATTAGTTCTATCGTTAAAGATGTGCCACCAAATATCCTAGCGCAATTTGTCATGGCAGAACATCCTCAAACCGTCGCGTTTTTGATGACTAAGTTAGCTCCAGCTCAAGCCGCAGAGATTCTCGGTTACATGAATGAGCAGATGCAGACTGACGTTTTGGTTCGCGTCGCTAATCTTCAAAATGTTAAGTCGGACGTTGTTGATGAAGTGCGCGAAGTTCTCAGACAACAACTCAAACAAGGGGTATCTGACGAAGAGAAAGCAGGAGGTCCTAAATCTGCGGCTGACATTCTTAACTTCGTCGACCGTACTAATGAAGAGCGAATTATCGGCGAAATTCAAGAAACATTCCCGAATATGGCCGAACAGATTAAATCTCTCATGTTCACCTTCGAAGACCTTAAGAAGCTCGATGACAAATCGATGCAGGCTATTCTTAAAGAGGTACCACGCGATCAACTAGTGATGGCTCTCAAGTCAGGTTCACAAGAGATTAAAGAAAAAATCTTCAAGAACATAT
>CAZWGK010000030.1:0-841 GCA_964633685.1 uncultured Bdellovibrionales bacterium
TTTAAGAAATTTAGATTTAAAAACCGGTGCGGCTCATTTCGCCTGGAATGGAATGTTTAAAGTGGGCCAAAAAATAAACCTAGTAGGAGACCGATACCAAAAATTAATGAGTGATACATTTTCGGCAATGTCTGAAAAGTATGTAAATTTTGACCGATTCGGTCTGACTTCTTCGCTCCTAAGGGCAGATGCTTTGACTTATCTACCGAATGATATCTTGGCCAAAGTAGATCGAATGAGTATGGCTCATGGATTAGAGGTAAGAGCGGCCTATTTAGACCCACGAATTGTGAGATTTTCAAGAGAAGGGGCTGGCAAACGGCCTGAGCTTTTTTTTGGCAAGAAAATATTAAAAGATTTGATGATAAAAAAATTAGGCAGAGAAAATATGCCTCCCCGAAAACTTGGATTCTCTATCCCAGTACATAACTGGTTTAGGGGAAGATTAGAGGGGATGTTTCGAGATATAGTTACCTCACAAGGTGTAAGAGAGTCTGGGATATTTAATGAGGCCGAAGTTTTAAGGGTCTTAGAATTACATAAAAAAGGCCGCGGTAATTACGGCTTTGAGCTTTGGGGTATAATGATAATAAGTCTCTGGTATGGCCGATTTATAAGGGATTTTCAGTAGGTTAGGGTTATCGGCCTGGTTTTGATTAGCCGGTTTAGTGGTGATAAAATATTGCCCATGAAAAGAGCACTTCTAATCACAATATTATTGGCGTTTCAGTTAAATGTAGCAGAAGCTCAACAACGCTCCACTATTCAATCTCGCATAACTAGTTGGTTTCGAGCGGCATTTGGAATTAATAATCGTGCCAACTTGGCGAATGGCTCAGCA
>CAZWGK010000030.1:851-2739 GCA_964633685.1 uncultured Bdellovibrionales bacterium
TAGAAGATTCGGGAATAGAAACCAGTTGGCAGGTGTTAGCTCCCGAAATATTCGTCATACCCTCAATCGAGGTAGATTTGGAAACAGAGGTGGAAACCGAATGTATGGATTACGAAATTCCAGATACCATATAACCGGTCGTTCCCGAGTATCTGGTGCTAGGCCCCACCGTTTCAGATACTAAAAAGGGTTATTTCAATTGATAAACCTTGAAGTGGGGATATCCGCCTAGATAGTCTTTCTTCTTTATCTCAAAGACCATTTCATATCTCTTCTGAGCCATATCAAAAACGAACTTTTGGGCGGGTGACTCATGTATTTTCTCCTCTCTTGAAAATAGGACCAAAAATGTCGGAGGTGATTTTGAAAATCTCTCAAAAAATTCGTATTCATATTTAGGTGAAACGTGTCGCCACCTTTTGGCTCCAGCTATAGCCCCATCAGGGTGAATAAGCAGTAATGTGGCATCAGGAAAGGGTGATGTCTTTTGGGCGCGTAAGTAGAGATCTAACCGGTACCCCCAGACAAACATGGTGTCCGATGGACGCATTTCTTGCTGTAAGAACTGGCCAACCTCGACACTGCCATCTGAGGAGTACGGTGCAAATTCGCCCAATTTAATAAGGGCTATACTGTGAGCGTAGGGGAGAATCATTCCAATTATCACCAAGAATGTGCAGGCCAATTGGGTCACCAGGGAGGCCCTTTTTACGTATATAAAAAATATACCAGCTAAGACCGCCAGAAGCGGAAGCCATATTATGGTGTAATAATCGTAGTCTCTGCCACCAATCCCTGCCATTGCGAATAGGATTGCTGGTAGAAAGATCAGTGTAGAGCGAAGATTTTTAGGAATAATTTTCTTTATTTGCTCATCCCAGAGCGAGGCAAATCCGCAAAAAGCTAACGCTAAAAGCCACGGAGTAGTTGTGAGAAGATAACGATGTAAGTTGAAAGCTTGAGCGAGAGAATCCCAAATAGAGAGGCTACCGACTCGGTGAGTCGCTGGGAAAATAAAGGTCTGATAGATGAAAGATTCCCAGGCTCCGTTATAAATTAAAAAGAGAGCGGCGAGAGTCGGAAAAATAAGGAAAGGAATAATTAGAAGCTGTAGGCTTAATTTTACATTTTTGTTGAGCCAAACCAGCAGAGTTGGAATACCCAGAAGAGCTAAGGCTCGTTGGTCAAATACAAAACCAATACCAGCAATGACCGCAGTTGCAACGGTCGCTTGGTTGGTCTTCCAACGAGCGATAGCTAAGAGCATTAACACGATGAGAAGATTCATCTGATACTGCAGCGGAAATCCGTTGACCCAAGGCTCGCGGGCTGAAATATATAAAATACTTGCAAAAAGGGACCAGCCCGCAGATATATATCTACGAATAAGAATATAAATGAGGCTTGCGGTGGTAATCTGAAATACGATTCCTACATCTGATAACAGCTCTGCCGAGTAGCCCAGTATTTTCCCGAGCGCTATTATTGGGAGTGCGTAGCCCAGAAAGTGGTGGCTGTGGGTATCCAAGTAAGGAACTAACCCTCTGCCCATCGCTAGAGCGTGATAGGTCATCTCTCCATCATCATAGAAGAGTATAGGGATATGAGAGATTGGCAGTTTAAACAGTACGTAAGAGGCCGCTAGAATCAAGCCGACTAACAAAAATTCGATATATTGCCGAGGCCGGTTCTCAGTCATCAGATACAATTACAATAAGTCATCTCCGGGCTCATGAGATTCTACTGCATCCGGAAATTCAAAAGAGGGCTCTTCAGTGGCGGCTGACTCAAATGCTGAGTCGTCTCTGATTATGAGATCGTCAAACCTTGTGCTTTCAGGAGCAAAGGCTACTTTGGCTGTGCCAATCGGTCCATTTCTCTGTTTGGC
>CAZWGK010000030.1:2847-5332 GCA_964633685.1 uncultured Bdellovibrionales bacterium
TGTTTGGCGATGATGATCTCGGCGATATTCTTTTCTGGCGAGTCTTTGTTATAGAAATCATCGCGATAGATAAAGCAGATAACGTCAGCATCTTGCTCGATGGCACCTGATTCTCTTAGGTCAGACATCATCGGTCGCTTATCTGTTCTAGCCTCGACAGAGCGGTTTAGCTGCGAAAGTGCAATTACGGGCACTTGAAGCTCTTTTGCTAGAGCTTTGAGGGACCTACTGATATCAGAAATTTCCTGCTCACGACTAGTCGATGCGTAAGCTGGGCTTCTCATGAGCTGTAAGTAGTCTACCACTATCAGTGATAGTCTATGTTCTCTATGAAGCCTTCGGCATTTTGCTCTCATCTCGGAGATGCTAAGCGCTGGAGTGTCATCGATAAAGATAGGAGCTTCTGCGATCTTGCTTGCGGCTTCTACTATTCTGGGGAAATCCCTTTCGCCAAGATGTCCAGTACGAACACGTGAGCCATCTACACGTGCTTCGCAACAAAGCATACGCAGAACAAGCTGCTCTTTGCTCATTTCGAGAGAGAATACTGCTACAGATTTATTTTCATGAACGCCTACGTGCTGAGCCATTCCAAGAGCTAATGACGTTTTACCCATCGATGGACGAGCAGCTAAAATTATGAGGTCAGAAGGCTGAAAACCTGCTGTTAGTTTATCAAAATCTTTTAATCCACTCGCAACCCCTGTTACTAGTTCCTTGCGATCGTAGAGCTTTTCTACATGTTTAATCGATTCTTTGACTATCTCTCCAACTTTGAAGAAGGCGGGGGAAATACGGTAATCAGAAACGCTGAAGATTCTTTGCTCAACTGCATCTAGGTATTCTTCAATCTCCTTATCGTCTTGATACGAGGAGGCAATGATCTCGGAGGCTTCATGAATAAGCCTTCTCCTTATGCTGGCCTCTTTAATTATGCGAGCATAGTAGCCGACGTTAGCAGATGTCGGAGACGCTGAGTTCAGACGAGAGAGATATTCAATTCCACCTACATCTTCCAGTGAGCTTGACGAACGGAGCTCGTTGCTGAGAGTAATAATATCAATCGGCTCTCTTTTATCTATTAGCGTTGTCATCGCTTGGAATATTGTCTTATGAGCAGCTCTATAAAAATCTTCTGAGGTGATTGATTCAAGGGCGGCGTTCAGAGATTCGTTATCTAGTAATACACCACCAAGAACGGCTTCCTCAGCGTCTTGCGAATGAGGTTGCACGCGCATACCCGGAGCAGCTTCTTCTGATTGAAGCGGTCTGATTTTTCTCTGATATTGATTGTTAGACGCCATGACCTGAATCTACATTTTTAAGAGTGGTAAAGGCAACGATTTTTAGCGAAGAGATTACTCTCGCCAGATAGTCTCTGAGTCCGATAAATCAATCCATTTGGCTGCTGATTTAAGGATATCTCCACCGGTAAATTTGCCGAAATCGGCAGTGGCTGTATCCACCCCTAATTCTTTGGCTAAAGATATGGAGTAAGAGATTTCGCGACTTGGACATACTACTGTAACTATTCGTTGAATAGTCTCATCTCCGTGATTCTGGCTAGCTGGGCTTGGTTCGTTTGAGTTAGACTCATCTGAGGCCTCTTTAACATCTCTTTGAGACTCTCGTGCCGAACGTTGCTCTGAGAACGGCAAGGCAGAGGGCAGGGCACTACCTTGAGGTTGAAAATCATTAGGGTCGTAAACACTTAAATTACTAAATCTGGTGTGTCCTAAAGCAAATGCGACTATATCTGCGGCCATTTCGGTATCGACACTGACCTGACGGTTTACGCCTTTCGGTGGAAGTCTTTTTACAATTACTTGTAGACCAGCCCGGTAAACAGCATCAAGAAAGGCTCTTTGCCTAGAATCATCTTCGTAGGGGATTAAGGTGTAGTATCTGGCCACGACTGGAGTAACGCCGCTTGTGACGCCCCTAACTAATCTGGTGAGATCGACTTTTTTCTTGAGTCGTCTAGTCGCTCTATCTAGGCCAGTGCCGTCTATAAATAATCCCTGCACCCGTCGCTCTTTTCTTCGAACTATTCCGCCTGATAAAGACTCAAACTTCATGACCGTCTACCTTATTAATTTTATACCTGTATTGTGCCGCTAAACTTACTGTAAATCAAATTCCTGACAACCCCCTTCATGAAGAGGGATATTTGGCTTTTGCGTAGTGGGGGATTACCTTATTATTACCTTAGTGCCAGGTTCCAAGAGGCTGTAAATACTTCTGATTTCCCCCTCTGCAACCTGAAATCCAGTTACTGAATCATCAAAAAGAGGGGAAGAGTGAATTACCATACCTCCAGAGAGGAACACGGCATACTCCCCTAGGGCGCCCTTAAGGTATCTATCAGAGCTACCCTCGGCTGGAATACGCTGATTTCTTTTTGCAAAATAGTTATCGCTGGCATACCAGAGGGCATTCTCCTCTTTGAGGGCTACACTGAACTTACCTTGATTTAGACCAGAGG
>CAZWGK010000030.1:5342-6127 GCA_964633685.1 uncultured Bdellovibrionales bacterium
AATGAGTCTATAAAAACCCACATCTCATTACTGTTAGATCTCTTAACTCCGAAATCAGGTATCATCGGTGCAATTGGCATAAATGAAAATACAGGTGAGGCTTCAACAGTCGGCACCGGGACTGGTTTTGAAAAACTAATGACTCCTTCTTCTAAGTACTGGTTGTCTTGGGATGTAGACGAGGATTTATTTTCTAAGGTCGATGAGTAAGGGGTTTTGTCTCTTAAAGAGAAGTTGGAGGCAGTGTTTCCTGACAGGCAGCCGGATAGGAGTAATAAAACCACTAGACCAGGGAGCAGGGCGGCTCTACGGCTCAAGGTCGTCTTTGTGAGGGCTCGGTATATGGAGACCGATCTATTCATAATCCTCTACATTTTTTAAGTAAGACCAGTAAGTTACAGCCTTGGCCCAGTGCTATTCCACTTATTCCTGGTTGATACTATTATCCAAGGTTTGAATTTGGAGCGGAATCCGTGTAGCTTTAACTAGTTTTAACTAAGAGATGGTTCCGTAGCAAGAGGGGAAATGAGTTTTGCCAGGGGGCAAATGAGGTGCACTCAGTTCTTCGACATTATGATTAGAACAACGCTCTGCAGATTACCCTCTCTTCTCGCTCTAACCGCGTTGGCGCTATCGGGGTGTTCCTCTCTATTTGATATAAAGGATAATCACGAACCAGGGAAGGTAACTCCGGAATTCGTCTCTTTCGTTAGGTCCCAGTATCCAGAAGAGAAGGTTGCCAAGCCCTCCTATCCACGTTTTAAAATGGTCTTAACTCCGGAGGT
>CAZWGK010000030.1:6137-7798 GCA_964633685.1 uncultured Bdellovibrionales bacterium
ACTAGACAGATACAGCACTTTGCGGATCATAACCGTCGATTCATAATTAAGTCATATAATAACCAGCAGCGTTACCTAGTGGAAGTAACTGAGTTATTCCAGAGAGAGGGGGTCCCAGTAGAACTGATTAGTGTGGGCGCTGTGGAGAGTGGTTTTGACCCGAAGGCTGTTAGCTATCAGGGGGCTGCGGGGATATGGCAGTTCATGAAACCTACTGCCCGAAGTTACAATCTAAACGTGACCCTTTTTAGAGACGAGCGCAAAGACCCTGTAAAGTCTAGTTGGGCAGCAGCCCGTCATCTTGCCGATTTATATGATGAGTTTAACGATTGGAATCTCGCCTTAGCTGCTTACAATGCAGGTAGCGGGTCCGTTAGAAAGGCAATTAGGAACGGCAAGACCCGAGATTTTTGGACACTAGCCAGGAGAGGTCATTTTAAGAGACAGACGGCTGAATATGTGCCGAGAGTTATTGCTATGAGTATTATCATGAAGGATCTCAACGAATATGGATTTGTTGAAGTAGCGGGTGAATTTAAAGGTGATAATACCTTATTAAGTTACAACAAATGAATATAAGAGTAGGTCAAGGCATAGATATCCATCAGTTGGTGCGGGGCAGGAAGTTAATTCTGGGCGGAGTGGAGATACCGAGCCAGCTAGGGCTTTTGGGCCACTCTGATGCCGATGTACTTCTACACGCAGTAATCGATTCAATTCTAGGAGCAACCGGAAAAGGGGATATAGGACAGCAATTTCCTAATACAGATAAAACATGGAAAGATGCATCGAGCTTGGATCTTCTGGCTAGAATCTGGGCTCCGATAAAGAATGAGGGTTGGGGGGTAGTCAATTTAGATTGCTCGGTTCTTTTAGAGAGTCCTAAGATTGGGGGATTCATTCCTCAGATGAAGCTAAACATCTCAAAAATTTTAGGCATTGAGCCAGCAGTTATTGGAATTAAAGCTACAACTAGTGAATCGATGGGGTTTGTGGGCCGGGGCGAGGGCGCTCTAGCTCAAGCGGTAGTATTACTGAGCAAGGTCCCAGCCTAAGGATTCTGAATAGTGGCTGTATCAAGGCACGGATTTACAGTTCGAGCTGTTGCAGAGTCGTCTAGTGCTTGCGAGATCTGCAATAGGCGGTTACAGGATTTATTCGATGTGGCTTTAAGTGCCACAATAGCTGTAAGAGTTATGATTGCAACTAGCAATGCTGGTTCTATTAATGAACTTCCTGCTTCATGGTTCTTCATCATATTCCCCGTCTATTTCCTAAAACTAGCCTCCTCGCTTAAAGGCTAATTATATCGTGTCAATTTAAGCATCAGCAGTTGGTGGAGTTTCAGGTTGAAGAGGAGCCTGTCCTTGTGCAGGTCCAGCAGTATTCCCTGGTCTGCAAGGATCGTTTGGGTTTTGCGCAGCAGGGCCATTCCGCATCAAGGCATTTCCCACTTGATTAAAACGGGCGCAGGTTTTCGCTGTCATGGCTTTTGTTGCGGCAATACTTGCTATGGCAATAAAAGCTACCAACAAACTATATTCAATTAGCCCTTGGCCATTTTCTTTTTTTAATCGAGTTTTCAAAGTAATCTCCAATCAAAAATGTTCTTATAGTCTAATCTTTTTTAAGGTTTAAAATGCTTCTAATTCACTTATAAA
>CAZWGK010000030.1:7808-12779 GCA_964633685.1 uncultured Bdellovibrionales bacterium
TGAGGATGCTCTCTCGAATCCTATCTTAGGTGAGTAGTACCTTTCACAAAGCATATTGGCAGCCTGTCTTGCGCCATCTTTAAGACCATCTACGTGAGCTTTTTGTCTTGAGCGAATTACATCGCGACGATCCCAGGCGGAGACGATTGTCTGAACTAGAGCATCTTCTGAAAGCTTACCTAGCTCAAGACTCACATCTGTGCTCTCCAGTAGTCTCATGTAACTTCTTACTTTCGGAGCATACACAAGGCCTATAATTGGAGCCTCTACTGCCGAAGCGAGAATTAGGCTGTGAAATCTCATGCCCATAAAGAGAGAGCATCGCCTCATCACAGCCATTAAATCGTGGCTGAGATATTTGTGATTGCTGACAACTCTGCCGTTGACTTCTTTTGCTACCTGCTCTGCGCAAGGTAAATCCATCGGATGTGTGCAGAAAAGAACAGGAGAGAATCCACCTTTAATTTCATTTTTAGCTCTGTTTATGCTTCTAGCGAGAAGGGCAAGGTATTCGTCTTTGCTAGTAACTCTATTCTCGGCTTCGAGCCACTGATCGATATAGCTAGTCACGTTGATACCAAATAGAGGGGCTTTCAGATCTATTTGTTCAGCTGCCGCAACTTCAGCCAATCGTCTATCGTCTGAAACTTTATTCAAGAAAGCAGCGTCTCCTGTTAAAAATACCTCTTGTGTTACTCCTAAATCGTAACACAACTGTTGAGAGTCTCTCTCTCTCATCATAACTAAGTCGCAGGCATTTATGAGGGTTTTTGCCATAAAACGACCGATTTTTGTGTTGAATGGTCCGATACCTGTTGAGTAGCAGACAAGCTTGCAATTAAAAAGCTTGGCAAAAGGAACTAAGAAGAACAGAGTGATTAAAAAATTAAAAGCTGGATTGAAAAGTTTCTTATCAAAGATAATCCCATCACAAATAAGTGCGCAATCACTCTTTCTCAAGCAATTAATAGTTGGAATGCCTAATAGACGAAGACTTCCTGTCCATGGCATTACGTTGATGCCTTTGACGTTGTACTCTTTGCCGTAGCTATTGTTTGTAAAGCTGGGTTTAGTGGTTGGTACTAGGAATTCAGCATCGGGGAGCTGCTGAGTAACGACGTCTAAAATGCTGGCTAAGATTGCTGCATCTCCAGCATTGTTGCCAGAGTTAGAGCCGAGAAGGGTAATTACGGGATGATTGTTCTTCATAGGTCAAAGAATGTAATAAAAATTCGGTATATTCGCAAACGTTGGAGTTTATATCCGGGCTTAGGTTTCAATTAGTTAGAGGATTTCTAAACGCAAGTCATCGACAAATCGACGTAGAATTGATGTCCGCCGCTTTGCTTCGGCTAATCCTGCGGTAGTTTGCATCATTCCTTCGAGTTTAAAAAGTTTATTGTAGAGATGGTCTAATACGTAGATCCCATCATCAGGTTCTCTATTTTCGCAGAAAGGATCGGCTGAGTGGAGAAGGGGCTTTCTCATCTCTCCGCCTAACATCAGACAACGGGTCAATCCGATTGCACCAATTGCATCTAATCGGTCTGCATCTTGTAAGACTTTGGCCTCAATAGTTTTTGGTTCGACCCGGGCTGAAAAACTGTGGGCATGGATTGCGTGTGCTATCGGGGGTATTAAATCGCTTTGGTATTCCCACTGAGAAAGGAGCTCAGAGGCTTTATCAGCACACAATTTTGAAGCTAGGGATCTTTGAGGTGAGGTTTTTGGGACAACAACGCAATCATGAAGCCAGGCAGCAGGAATGACTACATCTAGGTCAGCCTGTTCAATGGTGGCCAGCTTTTTTGCGTTTTTTACAACCCTCTTAATGTGATCGTCGCCGTGCGCTGCATCGCCAGTGGCTGAGCCGCTGAGGTATTCCTCAAAAAGTTGCTCCCATTCAGAGCGTGATTTGTCTGAATTCATTCTAAACCTTTATTTCTTGGCCAGGCTGCAATGTGAGAGCTTCAACTGACATGTCTCTGCATGCAGATTCAAATTCAGTGGGAGTTCCTGTTAAGAGTGGGAACGTTCCAAAGTGAATCGGAATGTTTTTTTGTGCACCCACTAATGCTGCCGCTTTAGCAGCTTCAACTGGTCCCATTGTGAAGCGGTCGCCTATGGGCAGGAAAGCTACAGTAGGGTGATACTGCTCTTTTATTAAGGACATATCTGAAAATAGAGAGGTATCGCCGGCATGATAAATAGTATTTATCCCATCGCTTACAACCACGCCACACGGTTCGCCGGCGTAAATTGTGCCTCTTTTCGGGCTGTCAAATGAGCTAGAGTGAAAGGCGTTAGAGAGAGAGACCTTTAATCCCTGAAACTCAATACTTCCACCCTTATTCATGGGAATGAGGTTATCGCTATTCACGCCTTCCTCAGCAAAAAGCATGGCTAGCTCCCATGTTGCAGCTATTTTTGAATTATATTTCTTTGCCAGTCTGGGGGTATCTCCAGCATGGTCAGAGTGGCCGTGGGTAAGAACTATTAGGTCGAGTCTCTCTGGATTTTTGAGTTGCGTAGGGCACAATGGATTGCCGTCTAACCAAGGGTCGATACCAATTACCGTGTTGCTCGTTTTTATTATCAGGGCGGAGTGGCCGCAATACGTGAGAGACTTAATCTGATTCATTATTACTCCGAAGATATTAAATACAGGGTAACGAAAAATTTAACTCGGCGGCCACTTTATAGACTAAATTCGAGTATCGGGTGTAGACCTTTTTAGTTTTATCCTCAATCTCAATTTTAATTTCGCCAGCACTGATTGCATTTATAACCCAGGGATAGATTTTATGCTCTTGCTCCAGAACCTTTTTTTGAAGTGAATCGGCGGTGTCGTGAGTTTCCACAGCAACAGCCGCTTGAGCGATCACTGGACCAGTATCAATTCCAGAGTCAACGATGTGAACTGAGCAGCCGTGAGAGGTATCTCCGGCATCGATAGCCCTTTGATGAGTGTGCAGTCCGGGATATTTGGGTAGCAGAGAGGGGTGGATATTAATGATTCGCCCCAAAAATTCAGAGACGAATTCAGGCTCAAGTATCTGCATGAATCCGGCCAGAACTATCAAGTCTGGTTGTAGCGACCGGACGCATTCGTAGATCGCCCCTTTTTGGGCCTTGAGCGTGGTGGTTTTGGGTATGGCCGTTACTTTTAAACCTAGCCCAGAGGCTATCTCTAGCCCGGCTGCGTTTGTATTGTTGGAAATCACACCGATGATAGAGAAATTTTCAGAGTGCTTTGCCAAGTTCTCCATGTTGGACCCACGACCTGAGATCAGCACCACAATTTTTAGTTTTTGCCCCCGCATTCCGGCAATCTACGAGGCTCGTTTTAATAAGGCAATCCTTAAGATTAGAGATTGGCGGTTATCTGAGCCTAGGGTACTATTGAGGTCTATGAAGACCATTAAACTTTTAGTTTTGATTGCTGCTGTTCTTTCTTATTTACCAAAGACCTCTCTGGCTGACTCATATACTGAGGAAGCTGCTCCTGCCGTCAAAGAACCTTTGGCCCCAGGAGTACCGGTAGTTGAGGATCCTAGATTGCCGCCCGTAATTCCAGGCCAAGAAGTTAGTGCTGGAGGTGGAAGAAGAGTTCGTATGATTTCAACAACCGGGCCTGTGGTTATTAGCTCTCCTACGCCCGCTGAGGTGGTAGATGCCCTTCAAGGTGCAAGTATTGTGGTTGATACACGAAAAGATGGAATTGATTAGGGGAGCTCAAATTATTCAGTTAATTTTGGCGTAAGCAGTAGGTAGAGATGATTCATATTCAGCAAACAGTTCTTGAGATGATTGCGCACTTGGTTAATAAGCACCCAGAGTTGGGTCCATCAATAAGACAGATGGTAAGTGCGTCTACGCCTGAGACCGTCATGCCAAAGCAGTTATCTGAGTTAATTGGCAATCTTGATTCTCACTATATGAATTCCAAGAGTAATGATACGTCATTTGCGCATGAGCATACTCATCTTCGTAAACTAACAACTATGCTGGATATTGGTCATGGTTTTGTAGTTGATATTGCTGCGAGTGATGGTGTCAACCTGTCTACGACTCTAGGTTTTTTTAAGGATCCTAATTGGAGAGGTCTGGCAGTTGAGATGGACCCAGTAAGATTTGCGAAATTGGCTGTGGTCTACTCAAATTTCCCCAACGCCAGATTGGCCAGAGGCCGAGTCACACCAAATAATGTGGCATCTCTGCTTCAAGGTTATGAGGTCCCAAAAGATTTTTCCCTTTTAAGTCTGGATATCGATTCATACGATCTCTACGTGCTGAAAGAGATTTTAAATGCGGGTTATCACCCGCGAATCATAACCATGGAGATAAATGAGCGTATACCGCCGCCGATTTACTTTACTGTAGAATACGACGACAAGCATTTCTGGCAGGGCGACCATTTCTTTGGATGTTCACTCGCGGCAGCCGCGGATCTAGCAAAATCTCAGGGGTACATTCTTGAGTCGCTCCGCTACAATAATGCAATTTTCATTCGAGCTGATGTTGCGGGTAAATTATTCTCAGATACCTCTATAGAGAAGGCTTATGCAGAGGGATATCAGAATAAACCGGATCGAGCGAAGCTGTTCCCATGGAATGAGCATTTTGATCAACTCTTCAGCATGTCGAGTGATGGGGCTCTGAAATTACTTCACGATGCGTTTAGTAAGTACAAAGGACTGTACACCTTGCGCCCGGTGTAATGTACAGGCTACTCCTTCATCCAAGCTAAATATCTATCTGATGCCTTGCAGTCAGGTATGACTATGAATTGCGGCGTTTCGTAAGAGTGAAGTTCAGCGAGTCTTTGCTCCAGAGATGGTAAGCTCTCTTTAAGGGCCTTTATTGTTACCTGGACTTCATGACTTTTGGTGACCTCTCCATTCCAGCGATAAATAGATGTGATCGGGGATGATATCTGGACACAGGCAGCTAATTTTTCGGCAATGATAG
>CAZWGK010000030.1:12789-16883 GCA_964633685.1 uncultured Bdellovibrionales bacterium
AGTGCACGCGGCTGACGGCTATGCACGTGCCACGGGTGAAGTCGGTGTGGCCTTGGTGACCGCAGGGAATGTGGTTAGTACAATCATCATAGATCGGTTTAGTAACATAAAATTGAGTGAATTTAGGGATTTTATAGGGTCATTTAAATGGACTTGGGAGTTATTTTCTCGGATTTGACAGAAGTTCCTGATTTCGTTACATTTCCCACCGTTATATTTATTAGGTCTCGTATATGAAAGAAGGCATTCACCCAAACTATCAGGCTTGCACAGTTACATGCACCTGCGGAAATACTTTTAAGACAAGTTCAGTTCTTCCAACTATCTCTGTTTCGATCTGCTCTGCATGTCACCCTTTCTTTACAGGGAAGCAGAAGTTAATTGACGCTGAGGGACGTGTTGATAAGTTCCGTCGTCGTTACGCATCGCAAAGCACTGCGGCTGCTGCTAAGTAAGATACCTTTCGAAGAGGTCAGCTCTAAACTATATTAAGGCGCATGAAGCGTTGCTGGATATATCTATCTTTTCTGATCACATTTGCGGGGTGTGTCTCTGGGCGGAGTGTTCTTTCGCCAGGTGAGCCTGCACCGAGTTTTGAATTAGCTAACCTTGACGGGAATGCTGTTTCTCTTGAGGACTTAAAAGGAAAGATTCTACTCATCAATTTTTGGGCCTCTTGGTGTATGCCGTGTGTTTCAGAGATGCCTGCGCTGCAGAACCTTTATGCTCGATTAAAAGATGAAGGATTTGTGGTGGTGGCGATCGGTGTAGACGATGATAAAGCAAGTCTAAAATCATTTGCGCAAGAGTATGGACTTACCTTTCCAATTCTTATTGATGAAACTGGGATGACCAAAAAAGCTTACGGAGTAAGAGGCGTTCCAGAGTCATTCTTTGTTGATCGCGAGGGGAGAATGATAATGGTTCCGGACTTAACTGATAATCGGCCGGTCATAAAAATAGTCGGACCTCGGCAGTGGGATTCTCCTACCTCTGAGGGGCGAGTTAGAGTTCTTATAAACAAGGGGCGTCCGTGATTCCAACAATCTTGGAAATCGGACCAATTCCTCTTCATAGCTTTGGACTAATGATTGCTTTGTTGTTTGTGGCTGCTGTTATGCGCCTAGGGGACTCCTTTGCCGCAGTTGGAATCGATAGAAAGTTGGCGGAAAATTTTGTTTTCTACTCAGTATTCGCAGGACTCGCTGGTGCAAGAGCCTGGTTTATCATTGAGAACTGGAGTTTGGTAAAGTCAGATTTAGTTGGTGCTATATTTTCAGGGGCTGGATTTACATTCTACGGCGGATTTGTTGTTGCCCTGGTTGTGGTTGCAATTCTTTGCCGTAAAAATCAAATTCCGCTCTCTAGATTTTTTGATGTCGTGGGACCTACTGTTGCTTTGGGTTATGCAATCGGTCGATTGGGGTGTCAACTCTCGGGAGATGGAGACTACGGAATAGCAACCACCAGTTGGCTAGGAATGTCATATGCAACTGGAGTTGTTCCCACACCAGAAGGCGTTCTTGTTCTTCCAACACCATTGTATGAATCCGCAATAGCAATAGTCATAGCTCTGGTTCTCCTTTCGTCGAAGATACAAATCAAATTTAACAAGCCGTGGCAGTTGTGGGGCTTGGCTTTGTTGCTACTAAGCTTAGAGAGATTTTTTATTGAGTTTATAAGAATTAAAGAGAGATACGCAGGACTCTCAGAGGCCCATTATTTTGCCCTTGTTTTTGGATTCTTAGGTTTTTATCTCTTGATAAGGCCCAGATTATTTAGGGTCGGGTGATATTTCAGGCATTACCAGTTTAGTTTTTGAGTAAAGATTGTCGAGAGTTTCGTTCAGCTTGGTCGGTTCGATTGGTTTTACCAAGTAACCATTACATCCACTCTTAAAGGAGCCGAGGATCGCCTGGGAATCTTTTCTCCCTGATACCATCACCACTTTTGAGAGCTTATCGGGACCGACGTTATGTTCCTCTTCTACGCCACGAAGGATTTTTAAGAGATTTAATCCATCCATGCCTGGCATCATAATGTCTAGGAATATTATTTCATAAGGTTTGCCTTCTTCCATTGCCATCATGAAAGAGATGAGTCCTTCTGACGCAGAAGAAGCTTCATCACAAGCACCGATCATATTCAGGTTCTTCTTTAGTAATCGGCGCGAAATAATTTCATCTTCGATAATTAAAATGCGGCACTCGTTTTGATCTTGCGATGTGGATTCGGAACTTATTGATTCAATACGTGGCGTTACAGTTCCTTTTTCAGCTTTGCTAAGGTGAGCCATGAACTCTTCTTTTAAGACGTTTATTTCATCTACGCTTTGACCGTCTACTAAAGAGTGTAAAATCTTTTCAATGGCACAGGAGCATAAATCTAAGTAGTGAGATGTTAATTGAGAGTTGTTGTCGATGATTTTTTTGAATCCTATCTTCATTAAGCCAAGAAGATCTCGTTGAGGTTGATACTCTGGATAACTAAGGGTGGATTGAGCTTTATCTGCGAATCTAGATAAAAGGCTGATCATGGAGTGAGGTGTTTTCTCAGCTAAACCTGATCGCTCAATCACCATTAAGCTTTGCTCAATAAGGGTAAGATTATCTATTACCGATAGTTTCTCTGAGTATTGATTCATATTTCTTCCTAGCTCCAAGTTCCAGTTAGAAGTATCGGCACTACCTCGACGCATCTTCACAGTTGTTCTAATTTTCGATGAAAAAAAGAACTTTTTTAGAATTGATTCTTGAACTATTTACTCCAGAAACGGTGTGTGATTTCAGGTATTTGCTTAAGGTACAGCTATATTACTGACGATACCTTGTCTAAGGGAGGAGTCTCCTTGGCTGAAATTGACCGAATTTTCGACCCTTCGGGGGGCTGGAGCATCAAATATCTGTAAGGGTGAGAAGTGCCATATGGAAAATCAAGATGAAATGGAAGAGGTAATTAAGGAGTTCTTAGTAGAGAGCTTCGAGAACCTCGATAAGTTAGATCAGGATTTGGTGACTCTTGAAAGTCAACCAGGGAATAAAGATGTCCTAAATAGAATTTTTAGGATCATTCACACTATTAAAGGCACGAGCGGATTTTTTGGATTTAGCAAGCTCGAGTCAATTGCTCATTCAGGCGAGAATCTTCTTGATGGACTTCGTTCTGATAAGATAGTGCCGAGTGCCGAGATAACCACAGCACTACTCAAAACAGTTGATGCTGTTCGCGAAATTTTAACCTCTGTTCACAACACAAAATCAGAAGGCGATGTAAATTATAATGATTTGGTGGTAACCTTAAAAGGGTTTGCCGCCGGAGCAGGGAAGAGTGGAGCAGTTAAACCTGCTGCTGCATCTCCTGTAGCTACTCCAGTTGTGGTTGCACCTGCCGTTAGTGCGCCAGTTCCGGCTGAGCCAGTCGTTTCTGCCCCATTGGTTCTAGACACTCCTACTTCAACCGAGATTGTTGAACCAAAGGTGGAGCATATAATGGAGCCAAAGATTGAGGTGCAGACCCCAGTAGTAGAACAAAATATCCAAGCGCCGGCCCCTGAGAAGGTAGCGCCTAAATCTCCTGCTGCAGCTGAAGGAGAGGCGAAGCACGCTTCAGTTACAGAGACATCTCTTCGAGTGGATGTTCACTTAATAGATGACTTAATGAATTTGGTGAGCGAATTGGTACTTGCTCGAAATCAAATTCTTCAATTCTCAAGAGCTTTAAATGATGGTGGATTATCCAGCACAACTCAGCGACTAAACGTTATCACTTCGGAGCTTCAAGAGAGTGTAATGCGCACTCGAATGCAGCCAATCGAGAACGTTTGGAATAAGTTTCCAAGAGTTATACGAGATGTTGCTCAGGCATGTAAGAAAGAAGCTCGTATTGAGATGGAAGGCAAGGATACTGAGCTTGATAAAACAATCATAGAGGCTATTAAAGATCCTCTAACTCATATTATTAGAAATTCAGTGGACCATGGTCTTGAGTTGCCAGAGGTCAGAAAAGCCAAAGGCAAAGACCCAGTAGGAACTGTCAAATTAAGGGCATTCCATGAAGGCGGTTATGTCATCATTGAAATCATTGATGATGGGGCC
>CAZWGK010000031.1:0-1133 GCA_964633685.1 uncultured Bdellovibrionales bacterium
CAGCCTCGAACAATGAGACTTTCAAGCAAGGTGTTGCCGAGCTTAAGGAGATTATCGGCCTTTTTACTCCAAATGCAGTAGAGCATGTATTGATTGACCTAAGTCTAGCAAGAGGGCTCGATTACTATACCGGAATTATAATCGAAACTATCCTCCCCGATTTTAAGTCATACGGCTCAGTTGCCGCTGGCGGTCGATACGATAATTTAACATCACGATTTGGAAATAAAAAAATCCCAGGCGTGGGATTTACAGTTGGCTTAACGAGATTGATGACTCTTATATTCAATCAGAATATTTTCCCAACAAACACCAAAGGTGTGTCTCAAGCTCTTATTACCCTAGCCTCCGCTGAGAACACTAAAACGGCCTTTAGTATAGCTAGAGAGCTCCGCTCTTTAGGAATCAATACCGAGGTTTTTCATAAACCTGCTAAGTTCGGCAAGCAGATCGAATACGCTGACAAGAAGGGTATAACTTGGGTTGTATTTATTGGAGATGACGGCTCAATCGAAGCAAAGAACCTAGTAAGCAAAGAGCAGATTAAACTCTCCTTAGCTGAATTAGCTACCCGCATAAAAAGTAAATAATCGAATATTTTGAATATTTTAAGAGAGGCCTTGAATAAGGTAGACTGTCGCTCGTCTTATAGTTCTGTGTGTTTTCAAACTTTAACGGATTATATGAAAAATATACTTTTAGCATTAACACTAGTACTCACCCCAATTGCCCCACTTTGGGCCGAAACTGATCCTGAAACTGCCATTAAGCACGCTGAGGGATTATCTGCTGCTTTTGAGAATGCTGCTAATGCAATTAAAGATTCAGTTGTAAATATTAATTCGGTCAAACACGCGAAAACTCAACCTCGTCAAAGAATGCAACGAATGCCGCGCCAGCAATCACCATTCGGCAATCCTTATGAGGATTTTTTTGGCGACGATTTTTTTGAAAAATTCTTCAGACAGCAAGATCCTCGAGATAGAGCGCAACAGGGACTTGGGACAGGTGTGATTCTTGATAAAGAAGGGCACATAATTACGAATAATCACGTGGTAGCAGATGCTGATGAAATAACAGTGAGACTAACTGATAAAAAAGAATATAAGGCCACCCTAATAGGGTCAGACCCA
>CAZWGK010000031.1:1143-16006 GCA_964633685.1 uncultured Bdellovibrionales bacterium
CCAAAAACCGATTTGGCGGTAATTAAAATTGAAGCAAATGGATTTAAACCTGCAATGCTAGGAAACAGCGACAAACTCAAAATTGGAGAATGGGTAGTCGCCGCAGGAAACCCCTTTGGATTAGATAATACAATTACCGCAGGGATTGTTAGCGCTAAAGGTCGGTCCAATGTCGGAATCGTTGACTATGAGGATTTTATCCAGACCGACGCGGCAATTAACCCCGGTAACAGCGGTGGACCACTTATCAACTTAAAAGGCGAAGTGGTCGGAATCAACTCTGCCATCTTCTCAAAGAGTGGTGGATACATGGGTATTGGCTTTTCAATCCCAGCGAATATGGTGAAGAGCGTCTTTGATAACATTCTGAATAGCGGTCGCGTAATCAGAGGCTGGCTCGGCGTTTTAATTCAAAATTTAGACGAGGATATGGCTCAGTCTTTCGGATACACGAGCACTAAGGGTGCTCTTATCGGAGATGTAACAACTGGCGGCCCAGCAGCCAAAGGCGGGCTGAAGCAAGGCGATATAGTCACTGAATTCAATGGTGTTCAAATTGAAGATGTGACTCATCTCAGAAAATTAGTAGCAGATACTGCGCCAGGCTCTACTGCTTCCCTTTCTATTTTTAGAAATGGTAAAAACGAAAGAGTATCCTTAAAAATCTCGGAGCAAACTGATGATGCAGCTCCAATACAACAACAAGAAACAGAGACCGATCTAGGTTTATCTTTAAGAGATCTCTCTCCTGAGATAGCCCAGCAGTTAAATTCTAAATTAAAATCAGGAAGTGTTGTCACGGATGTAGAGCCAGGAGGCCCTGCTTTCAGAGCAGGCATACAACCAGGCGACATAATTGTCGGCTTTAACGGGCAGAAAATTGATAATAGCTCTGATTTCGAAAAGGCCCTAAAAGGTGTCGGACCGAAGTCAGGATTCAGGCTAACAATTCAGAGCGGAGAAACCCAACGTTACGCTTTTATTAAACGACCCTAAACTCAGGGTGAGAAAATTAAAAAGGGGCGGAGAATTCTCCGCCCCTTCTTTTATCTTCTAAAGACTACTTTGCCTTGATAGAGATCTTTCTCTCTCTTTCACTTTCAGAGATTATCTTTGGAAGATTAATAGTAAGCACTCCATTTCGCATGGTTGCGTCAATTCGGTCAGCATCTACTTCTGCTTGTAAGGGAATCACCCTCTCAAACTCACCGTATAGCCTCTCAGTATGACGATAATTTTTACCCTCTTCCTCTCTCTCCTCCTTTTTGCATCCCTTGAGCGTTAGGTATCCACCCTTGATAGAGACTTGGATATCTTCCTGTGCCATGCCAGGCAACTCAGCCGTCACTCTGATAGCATTGGCTTCATCGGCGACATTAAGTCTCGGAGAAAACGAGGCGAGTTTTGTCTCAATCTCTCTCCAAGGCTCAAGTTCACTTGAGGCAAAAAAATCATCAACTAAGCCAGACAAGCCCCTTCGGCCCAATGCTCTGGAAGTATTGAATGGCATAAGATTTGGTAACAGTGTTGGTACAATCATATATTCCTCCTAATTTTTGATAAAAGAGAACCATAGCTTTAGAGCTACAAATCCCCTATCAGCCTAACTACGGCGCACTCTAGTGTTGGTCTTGAAACCGCCACCTTCTGTGAGGCAGAGATCTGATAAGCATGAGTCAAGACTCTTTCAAGTCTTAAAACAATTAAAAAATCCGCAAAGGTGGTTTAGTAAAATCTAAATGGGATTTTAAACTAACTTGAATTTTATACTTCGGATCCTAACTACCTAAATATCCAAGGGCTGTAGCTCGATAAAATGCTGCAATGGTTTTGCCGTCTAAAATCTTATGTTGTTTGATAAGCAACTGAACCTCGGCGATGCTTAGGGGCAAAATCTCAATTAACTCATCCTCATCTCTGCCGATCTCAGCATCAGCTAGATCCCGAGCAACAAATAAATACTGAATCTCGGAGCAAAAGCCAGGGCATGGATACAAAATTCCAAGATCTATCAACTCGCCAGCTGACTTTCCTATTTCTTCTATTAACTCTCGCTTAGCGCACTCAATCGGCTGTTCGCCGAGATCTATGGTACCAGCAGGGAATTCAATCAACTCGTCTCTCACCGCATGTCTATACTGCTTGACCATTACCACCCGACCATCATTTAGAACTGGAATCATTACAGCAGCACCATGGTGAATCACCCTATCTCTAGTGACTCGGCCCCCACCAAAGAGCTCTACCTCCTCTGTTTCAAGCGTAAAATTTCGACTTTCATGGAGTATTTTAGAGGAGATTGTTTTATGTCGCTTCATTTGGGGCCCTTTTGAATATAAGGCAATTTATCTATATACTGCTTCACTCTATATGACAAAAGAGCAATGTCCCAATCCTAATTTATGCGGTTCGTGCGGCTGGTCCCACATTCCGTACGAGAAGCAACTACAACAGAAATTGTCTGATATAAACGGCAGCTTCAAACTTAAGGAGCTTAATCTTGAATGTTCCGAGATAATACCTTCCCCAAAAATTGGACACTATAGAAACAGAATGGATTTTGTAATTTCGTTTAAGGGCGAAGTCGGTTTAAGAGAAAAGGGGAAATGGTGGAGAGTAATCGACAACCATCCATGCTTTATCTCTGATGAAACAATCGAGCTCCTATTTGCCAAGACCAGCGAATGGGTCAAAAATTCAGGGCTCTCTTTCTTCGATAGAAAAGCTCACACCGGCTTTTTGAGATATGCGGTAATCAGAGCCAGTCGCCTCGGCCAATCTATGATCAACATCATCACCAGTGCGCCAACCGATGAGGAGTCTGCAATTTTCCCAGAGAAGCTCGCGGTTTTACAAAAATTAACCGGCGTTGATTCTCTCAATTGGGCGATCAATCACACTATTAATGATGTATCATCTGGAGATGAAACTCGCATAGTGCATGGATCAGGTTTTATCGAAGAAAGTGTCTCAGGGTACATTTATAAAATTTCACCCCACTCTTTCTTTCAAACTAACTCGTGGGCTTCACCACTGTTATTAGATTCAGCTCGAGAGTTTTTAAATCTGGCACCTAAGCCGAAATTGCTCTTAGACCTTTATTGTGGCTCTGGATTCTTCTCAATTGCCCTAGCTTCAACCGCCGAGAAAACTCTAGGAGTAGAGCTTGTTTCAGAAATGATAGAAGACGCCAAACAAAATGCTCAAAGAAATAAGGTAAACGTTGAATATGTAAGTGGCGCGGCTGAGGCTATTGAGTGGCAAAAGCACGGAGCTGATACAGTAATTCTAGATCCTCCACGTAGTGGATTACACGACGATGCTATTAAAAAATTGATTCAAAATAGTCCGCAAACAATTCTATATATCTCATGTAACTATAAATCCTTTGCGAGAGAGATGGCTCTGTTGAAAAATACATATGAAGTTGTCAAGATGAGAGCAATCGATATGTTTCCACATACGCCACATGTGGAATTGATTTCGCTTTTAGTAAAAAAATAATAGGAGAAATTCAAAAATGACTGACCCTAAGATTGATGAGCAGTTGACCAATCTTACAAAACCGACTGACCCACTTGCTAACAATCACATCAGCAACGATCTAATTCTTTCTGACATCTCCATTTCAGACAGTGCCAATCAACGATCAGCTCGATCGGATATCTCATCAGGTGCTGAATTTAATTGTGAATTATTCAATCAAAGCGTGAACCAATTTGGACCTCTTCCTTATAGCCCAAAGCTAATTTTTATGGCCTCTACTGATTCAACAATGAATGAGCCAAAAAAATATGAGTATCGCTACGGACCTGCCCCAATTGGTACTGTTTTTATCGCAGCCGAACAAACAGCAGGTACAGGTCAAGATGGCCGATGGCATACCGGACCAAACGACATCGCTATGACCATGGTTCTACCCGATATTCAAGATGCTCGATTAAGAGCCGCATTTCAGTTCTCAGTGGGAATAGCAGTTATTGAGACACTCAAAAATCATTCTATTAATATCCCAGAGCTTGCAGTTAAGTGGCCGAATGATGTTTTTACAAAATCTGATTGGCAGAAATTAGCTGGCATTTTAAATGTCTCAGGCTACGAGGCTATGAAGATTGAGTCGTTGAGCAGCAAAGGGTACACCTTAACCCGATCCAATATGAGCTGCGGTATTGGCATTAATCTTGGAACATATATCAATCATCAGACAGGACTACGTGGCACACCTACCTCAGTAGAAGCGTTGACTGGCGAGCTTTTGAGCAGAGAAGTAGTAGCCGCAGAGCTTGCCTGTCGTATCATATTGGCTCATGAAGCCATTACCACTCGGTCTGAAGAGGCATGTAAGGAAATTTCAAAGTATCTCCTTACAAGGACTGGCGGTTATGTAGAAATGGACCTCAACCCAAACGAACAAACAGTAAAGGGGTCAATCGAAAAGATATCGTGGAATGGGATTCAGTTTCGCCATAATAATGGGCAACTAGACCTGCTACCCCTGGATTTAGTTAAGCGGATATACCCAGATAGCTCAATCAGGCGAAATTAATGAATATTCCCTCCACAGGACCGTCGGTAATTTGGAGGGATATTATGGAATCAATTATAAGCGGCAGACTAATACTAAAGGTAGCGGTCCTCCTCTCCATTTTTTATATTTGCCAAACAGCCAAGGCAGAGGAAACTAGTGTCATGTCAAACTCCAAAAACAATTCATCCGAAGATCTACGCCAGAAAGACGACTCTTACTGGAAAGATAAACTTTCACCTGAGCAATTCTCTGTTTGTCGCGAAGCCGGTACAGAGCGTCCCTTTACCGGAAAATACTGGGACGAAAAAAGACCCGGCATGTACTACTGCTCTGCTTGCGGCGCAAAACTATTTTCGTCAGAGACCAAGTATGATTCTGGTAGCGGTTGGCCAAGTTTTTATGACGTAGCAGATAAAAATGCTGTTGAATTAAAGCGTGACGTCTCTCACGGTATGATTCGCACAGAGGTTATCTGTAAAAAATGTGGTGCTCACTTGGGTCACGTATTTGATGATGGTCCGCGCGAAACCACTGGAAAGAGATACTGCATAAACTCAGTTTCACTTCTGCACGAAAAAGATAAAAAGTAATACTTATTGAGGGATAAATGGCCATCAAGTTTGGAGTTAGCCCTGGCAAAGAAGAAGCTCTACTTGAACGGATGGCAGCCCTCGGTATCAGCGAAGATGACATTGATGAGTCTTTTATTAGAGGCTCTGGGGCAGGCGGTCAAAAAATTAACAAAACATCATCGTGTGTTCAGTTAATTCATCGCCCCACTAATATCGTAATCCGATGTCAGAAAGAAAGATCCCAGTCCTTAAACCGATATCTCGCCCGCAGAGAGCTCTGTGAAAAAATTGAGGCGATTAAATTAGGCAAAGAATCAGCGAGGGCCCGTGAGATTCACAAAATTAAAAAGCAGAAAAAACGTCGATCTAGACGCTCGAAAGAGAAGCTGGTCGCTGGAAAGAGGCACCGAGGTGCCATAAAAGAAGGGCGTCGCTCCCCCTCATCTCATGATTAAAGGGGTAAAATCGAATCAATAATGCTGTTATTTAGCATACCTCTTCTATTTGGTTTAGAACCTCCTCTAGTCTATAATCCCCTCCCATGGCCGATATTGTATTAACAACTCTAAACGCGAAATTTATCCATGCCTCTTTTGGGCTGCGATACCTATTGGCTAATCTCGGAAAATTAAAAAGCGCGGCCGAAATCTTAGAGTTCCAAGCAAGCGACAGAATTCTTGAAGTAGCGGAGGCTATCCTTGCCAAAAATCCCCGCATCATCGGAATCGGAATCTATATCTGGAATGCCAAAGAGAGCGCCAAGCTCGTTAAGTTAATCAAAAAGATAAGCCCATCGACAATAATTATAGGTGGCGGACCAGAGATTAGTTACGAGACTGAGCAACAAGAAATCTTTAACGACCTTGATTACGTAATTCAGGGTGAAGCTGATATCGCTTTTAGAGAGCTCTGCGAAACTATTATCGATCGCGGAGATCGGCCACTTAAAAAAATTATTCTTGCCCCAACCCCTGCAGTAGAGAATCTCGAACTGCCTTATTCGTTATACTCCGAAGACGACATTAAAAATCGAATCGTTTACATTGAAGCCTCACGGGGCTGCCCATTTACTTGTGAATTCTGCCTCTCTTCCCTTGAAATTCCAGTTCGGGCCTTTGCAATTGAAAAACTTCTGCCTGAATTTGAGTCGCTACTAAAGCGCGGCGTAAAGCATTTTAAATTCGTAGATAGAACTTTTAATCTAAATATAAAATTCAGCACTGCAATCTTAGAGTTTTTCCTTGAACGGTATCATCCAGGTCTCTTTCTACATTTTGAGATGATCCCTGATAGATTGCCGCCCCAATTAAGGGAATTGATAACTAAATTTCCACCCGGGGCACTTCAATTTGAAGTAGGCATTCAATCTTTTAATTTGGATGTAAATAAAAACATAAGTCGTCGCCAAGATTTCACCAAACTGGCAGAGAACATAAAATTTCTTACAACTGAAAGTAACGTCCACATTCATGCCGATCTAATTGCTGGACTACCTGGAGAAGATATCGCGAGCTTCGCCAAAGGGTTTGATACTCTTGTTGAGCTTGGCCCCCAAGAAATTCAGATGGGAATCTTAAAGCGACTTCGTGGGACTCCGATAGTGCGCCACGATGAAGCTTTCGGTATGGTTTATGACTCAGAGCCACCGTACGAAATTCTAAAAAATAAACTAATCTCATTTGCCGATATGCAGCGACTAAAGCGGTTTGCGCGGTATTGGGATATCGTGGCTAATAGCGGTAATTTTCCGGCCACCACTAAATTACTTTTAGGCTCACAAAGCTCCGCTTTCGCCGCATTTATGGGATTCTCTGACTGGCTCTGGACCGAGACGGGTCGTCGCCACGGCATCTCTTTAAAGGCTATGGCCGAGTTCCTATGGCAACATTTGACCGGCATAGGAGTGAACACAGACCTTATAATAGAAGCCCTCTCTAAAGACTTTGTAGGCAGCGGCAGACAGGACCTGCCAGAGTTTCTAGCCAATCAAGGGCTAAGCACCAAAGGCGAGAAGATAGCCTCAATTAAGCTTCCCGTTAAACGCCAAGGGCGGCATCTCAAAGCTGTGGCGGAGTAGGATAATCTCCGTACATTTCGATTCTTCTTGATAACTGAGCTATAAAATATCTTTGATACAATCATTTACTTAAAACCAATTCGTCTCTTATTGCTATCAATCGGTTGCTCTAGCTGTGAAATTAAAAACTTAATTTCTTGCAATTCTTGCTCATGCTCGGCGAATCCTTTGGCAAGACGACTTTCTATTTCCTGCAGGCGTCCTCTTAGCTCTGTATGCTCAGAAATAACTTCCCTCATTCGAATAAACGCACGAACAATTATAATACTAGCTTCAATCGCCACGGGACTATTTAAGACATTAGCAGCCATTACAGCTCCGTGTTCCGTAAAGGCATAGGGTAAATATTTGATATTGTATCCTCTTTTCCCTGCGTTCAAGGTCGCAATTTGCGACCTTAGAGAGTTAACTTCCTGATCTGTCAATTGAAACATGAAGTCCGCGGGAAATCGCTCTTTGTTTCTCTTGACCTGTTCGTTAAGTCGCTTGGCTGAAACCCCAAAGAATTTAGCCAAATCCGCGCTTAACACTACCCTCCGACCGCGTATTAAATGTATTTGTTCTTCGATAGCAACAAGCGAACTATCAGATGATATTCGATCCCTCATAAACTGAGCCTCCTTTATGATAATCGAAGATTTAATTCAAAAGTTTCTTAGATATTTAAGATAGATAAATGCGAGATTATTAATTCAAGTCCGGAACACCAACTAACTCTTCACGATCTGCAACTAGTATAAACTATCGAGCAAAGACGACTGCCCATCAATAATTCGATTTTATAGCTTGGTTGACTGGAGCAGTTTTAAGTCCTGTGTGCGAACCTCCCCTCTGTTAGCCCTCATAATCGCTGAAATATCATGTGTCGATAGACTTAAACTATGCTGAACAATCGGGCCCTGTAAGGCTACCCCCTCGACGCGACTTATACTGACTTCAGGAGCAGAGAGGGGGTAGTCTTACGGGGCCCGAAATCTTTACGAAACTGACAACCCCGCAGATATCTCATCCACAAACTTCTCCACAGTCTCATTAAATATCTGCGGCTGATCAAAAGGGGTACCGTGGCCTGAGTCTTTAATTAATACAGTTCTACCCAACGGAATCTTTGAGGCGTAGCTCTCTTTATATTCCTGGGTGGTGTAATCAGCATCACTTCCAATTATGAGCGTCGGGCACTTAATCTGAGACAACTTTGGGAAAATACTCCACTCGACAAAACTCTCAAGCATACTGAGATAAATTTTCGTATCGTTTCTAATCATCCTGGAGCTAAATTTTCGACGAAGCTCCTCATGTTGAGGCTTAGGAAATAGCGCCTTGGCACATACTCCACCAAAATATTTTAGCCCGAATGTTTTAACGATAAATATTCTTTGCCAAAATTTAAAGCGCACGTACAAGTTTTCAAACTTTAATTCCGGTAAAGAATTGGTAGCGACCACGCCGGCAATTCTCTCTGGATGTGTTGCCGCGCACTCCATCGCAACCATTCCACCCATCGAAATACCAACCAAGAAGGCCTTGGTGACACCTTGAACTTCTAAAAATTTTGCGAGATCACCAGCTAACTCTGGAATTGAATATGAAGCCGCAGATCTATCAGATTTTCCGAATCCTCTAAAATCGAGCGCTATGACTGAAAATTTTTTTGAGAATTCAGGAATCTGATACTCCCAATCTTCTGTGCTGGAGCCTAATCCATGCAGCAACACAACAACGGGGCCATGGCCGCTCTTTTCAAAATAAAGATTGAGATTATTTACATTACAGAAAGGCACTGTATCCTCCGAAGAATGGAGGATATCCCATGCCTTAGTTTTCTACAAAGTCTATTCCTCTTTGTTTAAGATAGCTTTGGCAGCTTTCTCAGGATCCGTTTCGTACTTACCGCTAGCTATTTTATCTTTGAGATCTTTCACTTTGTTAAGTCGGTCTCTGAGCCAACTTAGATTAAGAAGGGTCGGACTTCTCGGACGCTTCTTTAATTCCGCATCAATATCAACGGCTTCTTTCTGACCGCCACAACAATTTTTCTTATCAGAACAACAATCACTCATACATCTCTCTCACTACTTTTCTCGGTCCCACTTCCCAGGGAACGATTTCATATTCAAATATAAAAATCGGAATTACAGTGATAATACTTGAGCCAATACGGCTAGTTATTACTAAGTGAATAAGGGATTTTCAGTCTTAATTTTACTTAGACCAGATAAGAAATTGCACTATATGATAGACAAGCGTGAATACTGCGTGTGTCGTGTGAGGAGCTTAAAATGGCTCCCCGGGAGGGAATCGAACCCCCGACAGGGTGATTAACAGTCACCTGCTCTACCGACTGAGCTACCGAGGAACACAGCGTGAAAGTATGCACGAAAACAGATGTCCCTGCAATCTTTTGAGATTCAAGATTTAGGCCTTAAAATGAGAATTTATTACAAATTGACGGCTCGACGCCCATTAAAAGCATGAGAAAGGGTCACATCATCAGCAAATTCGAGCTCCCCACCCTTTGGTAGGCCGTGAGCTAAACGGGTCACCTGAATGCCTAAATCGGCCAGGGCCTTGGCCAAATAAAGGGATGTAGCATCCCCTTCTACCGTCGCACTAAGGGCCAAAATGACCTCTTTAACCTGGCCAGCCCTAATTCTATCCAGCAACTCTTTAAACTTAATACTCTCGGGGCCCTTTCCTCTTAGCGGAGCCCATAGTCCATGCAGCACATGATACACACCTCGGTATCCCCTAGAGCGTTCTATTGAAAGAACATCCACCGGCTTTTCAACTACACAAACTAGAGAGCCATCCCTTCTGGAATCGGCACAGATTGAGCAACACTCAGACTCAGTAGTAAAGAAACAATTATTACACTGCCTAATTTTCTCTTTAGCTTCTGTGAGAGCAACTTTTAAAGAATCAACTAATTCAGGATCGTTGTGGATTAAATGATAAGCCAACCGCATAGCCGACTTTGTGCCGATGCTCGGCAATCGCGAGAACTCTCTCACGAGTTTTTGCAAAGAAGGTGGAAATGCGGTTTCACTCATAAATCAACTTAAAGCTCGATTACAGCCCAGGAATATTTAATCCGCCGGTAACTTTCTTCATGGCATCAGCGGCTTGGTTCTTCACGTTTGTTAAAGCCTCATTAACAGCGGCGCAGATTAAATCTTGAAGCATCTCTACATCATCTTTATTCACAACTTCGGGAGATATCGAAAGAGACATCAACTCTTGCTTGCCGTTCACTTTTGCTTTTACTACGCCACCACCAGCAGATGCCTCAGCTGTTAAATTCTGAGATTCGGCTTGGACCTTTTGAAGATCCGCCTGAAGCCTCTGAGCCTGCTTCATCATGTCCTGCATATTTCCTGGCAGCTTAAATCCTTTCATAATTCACCTCTTATCCTAAAGTACTTCCGGGGAAGAATTTTTTAATATTTAAAACGGCTGGATGCTCAGTCGCACTCTCTTTTTGTTTAGTTTGAGCACTTACCTGAGCCCTCTTGTCTTCCTCTACGATTGAGGTCACGGCCATTTTATTATTCGACTCAGATAATTTTATATCCCAGACTGGGGCCTTAAAATAGTCATTAAGATAATCAATCAACTTGGCTTTATTGTCAGAGTCACCGAAATATTCCTGAGCGATTTTTGGAGCAACACCCTTTAACTTTCCAGGCTCAAAACTTTCAATAGAGAGTCTTTTTAAACACTCTCCCATCATTCCTGCCCGCCCACTCTTATTTACTGATTCAACAAAATCTCGCCACTTTAAACTTCCAACTGGTCGTAAGTTTTGATTTGCAGAAGCAACATCAGAAGAGACAGGCGCGCTCTCTTTAACAGCTACTTTAGGGCGAACAACTTGAGCCGGGTTGGGTGCTGTTTCAGCGGACTGACTAACAACTCTTGGGGTAGTACTTACAGCAGGTGCGGCTTCCCGAGCATTTAATTGTGAAGTGGTCTCGCGCCCGGCTGGCTTATGGTCTTTTTTTTTAAGTGCTTCTAAAACTTTGGCAACTTCTATTACTGGCTCCCGGGTCGCCATTCTTACAACTAGAGCTTCCAGAGCGATTCGCGGATAAAGGCTTCTTGTCGCCTGCTCGCATCCCTGTTGGGCTAAATAAAGGAGGTCCTGCAGGTCATTGGGACCCACATTCTCTACTTGAGACAGAAGCTCTTTATGGGCTTCTTTCGATAATCCGATCCGAGACAATCCAGAAGCCCCAGAGAATTTTGCTATCAGCAACTCGCGCCAGTGAGAGACAAATTCATTTAAGAACAGTCTAGGATCTAAGCCTCCTGAAAAGGCCTCACCTATCAAGGTTAAGCACTCATCAGGCTTATGAGAAAATACTGCCTTTGAAATGTCTGAGAGAAGAGAGCGCTTCACTACACCCAGTGCCTGACTAGCATCTTCAGCGGTTATTTTTCCATCGCTTAGAGAACGCACTCGCTCCATCAAACTCTGAGCATCTCGCATAGAGCCATCGGCCAACCTTGCAACCAATGAGAACACCTCATGCTCAACATCAATTGACTCAGCTTTGGCTATCTCTTGGAGTTTCTTCTCGATGGTTTCTAAACTCATCGCCCTAAAGTCATACCGCTGACATCGGGAAAGAACTGTTTCAGGAATCTTTTGAGGATCAGTAGTCGCCAATATAAACACAGTATTTGGCGGCGGTTCTTCCAGGTTTTTTAAGAGCGCATTGAAGGCCGCAACGCTCAACATGTGAACTTCGTCTATAATATATACTTTAAATCGGGAACCTGGAGGCGGCTGAGATCTTAACGTATCAATCAAGTCTCTAACATTCTCGACGCTATTATGAGATGCGCCGTCTATCTCTCTTACGGCTAAGCTGCGCCCCTCTGTAATCTCTTTGCAGTTAGTGCATTTTAAACATGGAGTGGCTGTTGGGCCCTTTTCGCAATTGAGCGCCTTAGACAAAACTCTGGCAACAGTGGTCTTGCCGACACCTCGAGGACCACAGAATAAAAAAGCATGCGAAATTAAATTTCTTTTTATGGCATTTGCTAAAGGTCTAGTGACGTGCTCCTGCCCGGATACAGATCCGAACTCCTGTGGGCGAAATTTTCTAGCGAGCACTAAGTGGGACACAGATTTCCAACAACAATCTTAAGAGGCGGCCGAAAGCGTAACACAGAAGCGCAACCGTTACGGCTGCTTTCTTCCGAACCTGACCGGGTTCACGGAGGCTCCTCGCACGAACCGGCCACCACGGTCAGTATAGACAATGCAATCCGAATATTAAACATCGGCGTGAAACATCGTGTGAGTCATTTTAGTGAGGCGTTTTGCCTCAGCCCTGGCTCAAAACGCCTCAGCAGTAAAAGCACTATCCTCTGTAATTCCAATATCTTAGCGGTGTCAAAAAGTTGGCACTCCGGTTGCTTTAGTACTAGGCATGAAAGCAACACTGAACGCCACTCTACTCTGCAACATAACTCAACAGTTAACACGGGGCCGTCCATTATGGGCCATGGCCAGACTTAACGAGTATCTCGAAGTCTCAGACCCTATGAGAAAAGCGCTAGCCTCAAGGGCGCTGACCCTAGTTAATAAAAATATCCCCTCTGAGATTGCCGATAAGCTCATCAAGCAAGGCTGCCGATTCAACGAACTAACATCTGAGCAACAAGAGGAGTTACTAATTAACGAGCCTGCGATACCAACAGCTCCAGTTAAATTTACCCTTACTAATAGATTGTCAAAGTGTGCTCTAAGTACAGCTGAAAAAAAGAAAACTTTTATTAGAGCTCGCTTCGCTTCTGCGTAAGTTTTAAGGCTAGATCATACGCTTTTGTAAGCTCGATAAACTCATCTGTGCTAGTGGCTTCTAATTTGCCAGCTACAGAAGCATCGGGATGAATTTTTTTTGCTAAATCTCTAAAGGCTATCTTGATCTCCTGTTCAGTAGGATCTCCACCTAAGCCTAATTTGATTAGGCTCTTCCTTAAATCCCTATCCTCTTCTGGAGACAGTCGACTCTCTTTCCTCTCAGGCTGAGCGATTTTTTGGGATAGATCCTGGTACTTAGTTTGCTCAATATTTTTAGATCTTTTCTTAAATGACTTGATAAATATTGCGCCTAAACCCAATAAAACAAAGGGGATCCATCGATAACCAAAAGCTCCCCAGATGTACATCTGAAATGACTGAGCCCAGGTCGGCGCATCAGTCATTGCTCCGTAATATCTTAACCCATCTGAAATACTTCCTGATTTGACGGACTGCAAAGCGGCCTGATACCAAAAATCATCTCTACTTTCAGGTGTCTTATTTAACTTATTAAACTGCTCTAAGATTCTATCAACAAGAGTCCATTCCCTACGCTCAATAGCCCTATCTAAAGCTGACTTTAGTGCCGAGCTATAGACCTGAGAGATCTCGGGACTCTTATCAGCAAAATAACTAAAAAATTTAATCCGACTCTCGAGATCCTCTTGGCCAACAAATATATCTTTTGAGCTACTTAAGATTGTTCGCACTATATCTATTGTAGTCGGTGAAACTTTATTGAGTGGAATATCAAGTAGCACCTTTAAAGCAGCTATATATTTACCTTGATGGTTAAGATCTTTAGCGCGTTGATGAATCGCCCTGCCTAAACTTCCCTCTACAATACTTTTTGCGGTATCATTTTTAACTTCAGCGTAAATATTCTTTAAAAGCTCAATATCTAGGTCTTTCTCGGCATTACTAGCTTCGCTTGCAAAACGACAAGTTTCTCGCACCTGAATACTCCGTGCGCTATTTGCTCCAAAGGCCTGAACTAAAAAATCAGCGAATGTTCCGCAATCTTCACCCCTCTGGATAACAGAATTAATTCGTATCTCTATCAGAGACCATAGATCCGACTCTAATTCAGAGCCCGGCACTATATTGCTCACAGAGGTCTTACCATCTTCTAAGAAACTTAGTATTAGCTTGGCCTGCACCTTGGGATTAAAATCCTGAGAATGTTCAGCCCAAAGCCGCTCAAATAACCCCTCGCCAAAACTCTTCTGGTTTATTTGATCAATAACAGATTCTAATAGATGCTCCTGACTATCTTTATTCTTGAAAATAAATAAGGTCATCGCCTCTAGAGTTTTTTCATCCTCCGCAAAGAGAGCACCCTCAAAAATCTTAAATATTTGCTCTGCTGTCTTTTGTTGAAGAGCTCCGCTTATAGTAGAGCCCCGGATTATTTGATAATTAATCTGCTCTGCCGGAACTATTACTGAACGACCATCAATCTTTAGGCGAGCTGCGGACGAACCTATTGTCTCGATCTCATCAACCTCAAATGGCACTCCGTAAACAGAGTATTCTTCACTTAGAGATTTATCGGTATACAAAAGTAAAAAAGCAGCGAGAGTGGGTATCAGAATAAGAACTCTCCTTAACCCCATCGCCTTGCCTCTTTTTAATCAACCCTTCGGTTTTACTACAGTTGCAAAAAATGGAACTGGTACGGTTGTTCGGCCCTTATCATTTAAGGAGATATTAACTAATCCTCTGAGTCCCCCAACTTTACCCTCTCCCTTCAGGGTTACAGAATAGGCAGCCCTAACCTTATCTTCAGAGAGCTTCGACACAGAGATTGAATTATTCCGAGAATAAACCTCTCTGATAGCTATATTTGCTCCAGGTGTTTTATTAACAATAAG
>CAZWGK010000031.1:16016-16848 GCA_964633685.1 uncultured Bdellovibrionales bacterium
ATCGCCAATCTCAATCTCACCGAAAGATAACGCCTGAGGATCTACTGTTACGGCAGTTTTAATAACTCCCTCTAAAGTTAAATCAACCACTGGCATTTTTGGATCATTAGTCTCGACAGAAACTGTCCTGATTTTCTTTCCAATAAATCCAGAGCTATTAAACTCAACACTTATTACGGTTTCATCACCAGCAGGAACAACTTTTTTGGAAATTTTTGTTGCTGTGCAGCCACACCCTGGCACAACTTTTTGAATCAATAGATCTGCCGACCCCGAATTAAGCAATTTGAAATCATGCTTAACAACCTCACCCTGTAATATTGGCTCGAAATGAAAAGTAGGTTCAGCAATACTCAGTCGCGGCAATTGAGGTTCAGCCCAAGCCCCTAGCGCACAAAACAACCAGCACCACAGAGCGACTACGGCACTTAATTGCTTGGGTTTCATGCTGCGGCGACCTCGTCACCCTTTTTGGGAGTTCTTAGGTCTTGGAATAAATCAACGCCCTCCAAGAACTTAGTATGAACTCTAGCGCTCCTAAAATCAGGATGATTGAGAATTCTTCTGTGAAGCTCCATGTTAGTTTTTGGACCTTCTATAATGTACTCGTCTAAAGCAACTAAGAGCTTATTGATCGCCTGCTCTCTAGTTGGAGCATAGGCAATCAACTTAGCTACCATCGAGTCGTAATACGGTTGAATCATGTACTCGCTGTAGAGAGCAGAGTCGACTCTTATGCCGTTTCCACCTGGAGCATGATAACCTTTTACCCTACCAGGTGAAGGTACCATCGCTACAGGATCTTCTGCATTAACGCGAACCTCGATAGCAT
>CAZWGK010000032.1:0-8525 GCA_964633685.1 uncultured Bdellovibrionales bacterium
TCACCTGACCAATAGTATTATTCCCATTCAAACGACCATAACCGACAAGCTCGAGGAGATCTTTGAGTAGCACAAAGCCATCAACACTCTCATCTTGTTCTTGGATTAGGGCGCAATCAGTGCCAGTTCTAACCATTAAGGCTACAGCTTCTGATACGAGGAGTCCTCTTTTAAGGATTATTAATTCGGGATTATCTGATGAACAGCTCAGTCTCCGTAAGAGATGAGAGTTACCTATGGAGCTTTTAAAAGAGAGTGTCTCTCTTATAGATCCGCCATTAACACCTAACCTAGCTTTGCCGCTACTACTAGTCCCGAACATCATAGACTACCTCCAAAGTTAGCTTGTTTAAATAACGCGTCGCTTACAGCGACCCCCATAAGGGCGGAAGCTAACACAAGGACTCCCGCAAATCTAATAAAAAATATATCTTTATCGAAAGTTTTTTATCTCGGCACTAGAATGGGGATTCTTTTCAAGATTGCACCAAAAATAACTAAGCAATCAATACTCAAAACCGCCACCTTAATAGCTTTCGGATTGTTGGCACTTTACAGCCATCGCTGGGCTATCAATAGCGAGGCCCATAACTATTTTATTAAAGTATCCGCGCAACCTAATATAGTAACTCGTGAATGGGCTCAGGGTTTTATCGTCTTAACCACCACCATCCTGGCAATTCTCACCGCATATGGATTAGCAGGCATCGGTGGGCTAACTAGGCAGATATTTAAGCCACAAACAGAGGTAGCAGAGGGTGTCAGGTTTGGTCCTCTCTCTGCCTCCTGGTCCAGAGACTTTATTCTTGGAACAGCCACTTTTGGATTGGTATCTTTTATTGCGATATCTCTTGGATCGACTCTCTGCCTGTGGGCGAGCACAATCTGTATGGGATTGGGCATATTCTGGGCGGCTAACAACTGCCGGAACCACGGCTCATGTGACCCCTGGTGGAAGGAACCAGTTTCCGCGATTTTTGTCTTTTATCTTCTGGCTAGGGGCACTCAAGTGCTTTATCCCGATATGCATCCGGATGCCCTATGGTACCACTTAACTGGGCCATTAAGCTGGATTAAAAATAACGGCTTGGCATTCTCGAGCGATGCTATTCAGTTAATGCAGGCTTCTCTCTGGGAGTCGATCTATTTATGGCCCCTATTAACACTTGGAAGCTCGAGTGTTGAAGAACTAGTGTCGGCTCATATATTTGCCCAGATAATCGTATTTATCACGGCGATTGCGACGTCTATCATTACAGCCGTAATGCTGAAAAGAGTAATGCCGTTTACTCTTGCGGCCTCTTGGCAACCGCTGGTGACTTTGGCGGTTTTTTTATCTACTGAGATGGTGCTCTCGCTACCTACCCCTAAAAATGATTGGGGCATAGCTGGTTGGTTTATTTTGGCTACTCTTTATTTAACAAATAGTAAGCATCTTCTAGCAGCTCTGCTTTTTGGTCTCGCTTTTGCTGGCAAGTTTAGTTATGGGATTGTAATCATTCCGACCTGCATCATCGCTTTATGTTATTTAAAATCCAACACACGCCGAATCCAGTTCCTAATGATGATGATTGGCGCTGCACTTCCGGTTCTTATCAGAAATTATATTGTAGTTGGAAACCCGGTATTCCCTACTCTCGAAAATCACCTAGCAAACTTTCGCGGTTATCAGATTCTTCCTGAAATTTGGCTCAGCGCTTTATCTCATTACTCGAGCTTTTCTCTGATTACCTCCGGCGAAGAGATCTCTAAGGTATTATTAGCTACATTTCCACCCAATCAACTTTTATCTCTGTTGATTTTAGCACCACTAGCTCGAAACATTTGGCAGAGCTTTTGGGGTGGTCGAATCTATATAATGATATTTGTCTCCTTGGTATTATTTCTGATTCTTACAGGGGCCAGGGCCGAGGTGAGATTAATAGGAGCTGTTCCAATACTAGTCTCGGGACTATCTATTTACGGTTTGTATGCTGCTAGGCAATGCTTAGGAATTCGGTTGATCCCAGCTAAGATACTACCTTTGATTGCAGCGGCCTATCTTGTGTTGGGTAGCGAAAAACCTTGGGGGCGTCTCTGTTCATATGATTCGTGAACTAAACCAGTTACTACCGTTCAGACAGATCCAACCATAGAGGCGATTACTAAATTTTCTAAAATAAATGGTTTAAGCGAAAAAGTACTCTTAGCTTTTGATACCAGGCTTTTTTATGTTTTAAGCTACGGTGTGGTACGGGGTTGGGATTCAAAAAGAATCTCTGATTTTTTTCAGAATACTGACGTTCATAAAATAATAGCGAGCTTAACTCCTGAATTTCGGTACCTTCTTGTCACATACGTTACTATCGATAACTTTCAATCAGAGCATCCAATCGATTTAATCATATCTTTGACTGATTCTACGCCAGACTCTATTGTAGCTAGGTTCAACGGAGGTATACTGATAGACATGTTTAAACTTCAACCGGGCTTGAAATCAAAATGACAAAGATAATTACATTAAAACCAACTAAAGAACGCTCGGCCAAGAGATTTCATCCATGGATATTTTCTGGGGCATTGAGTCGCCTGCCAAATGACATACAAGATGGAGAAATAGTTAAAGTTGTCTCAGCCGATAAAGAGGTCTTAGGTTATGGATTCTTCGGTTCAAGCTCAATTTCAGTAAAACTCTGCACCTTTGGCGATACTCCGATATCCCCTGCCCTCTGGTCCGCTAGAATTGAGAGCGCCTATGCGCTCCGTGCTGGACTTGGCTTAGGATATAAAAAAAATACCGACATGTTTAGATTAGTAAACGCCGAAGGGGATCAGCTCCCAGGATTAATTATCGATGTATACGGAGATGCATGTGTAGTCCACTGTCATCACGCTGGATTTGAGCCATTCCAAGAAGATATTCTCAACGCATTAACAAAAACTTTGGATTTTGCGAACACAGTCTATTGGAAAAATATCGGTGGCGAATCTGAAGGCGGAAAATATCTCAAAGGCTCAAACAAAACAGACCATGTTGGTATCGAGAACGGGAATAAGTTTCATATTGATTGGGAGACTGGTCAGAAGACAGGCTTCTTCTTAGATCAAAGGGACAACAGACGGCTGGTCGGCTCTCTTTCTGCTGGCAAAAAGGTGCTCAATGCATTCTCTTATTCCGGGGGATTCTCTGTTTATGCCCTTAAACAGGGGGCTAGGCTGGTTCACTCTGTGGATAGCTCTGAAAAGGCAACTGACCTGTGCAACAAAAATATCTCGCTGAATGGCTTAAGTAATCACGAAGCTATCAAAGCTGATTGCCTTACTTATCTGCGAGACATCTCAGGTAAATATGATCTAATCGTTCTGGACCCTCCTGCTTTCGCCAAACATAAAAATGCAGTTGAAGGAGCTATGGCTGGTTATCGCGACATCAATCGACTAGCACTGAAGGCATTACCAGCGGGCGGTATGCTTGCAACATTTTCTTGCTCGCAACTAGTATCGAAAGATATGTTTCAGGAATCAGTCTTTACTGCAGCGGCTCAAGTCGGTAGGCCAGTGCAGGTTATTCACAGGCTATCTCAAAGCGAAGACCACCCTGTGAGCATATATCACCGTGAGGGAGAATATCTGAAAGGATTAATCTTAAGAGTCGCTTAGCCGTTGGCTACACGCTTAGTAATATGAGCTGGGATACCACCATTCTCTTTAATAGTGGCGGCGACTTTATCTAAGACTCCGTTAACGAACATCGGCGAATCATCAGCAGCATACTTCTTGGCTACCTCGATGGCTTCGTTAATGCTTACGTTGGGAGGAATCTCACCCAGAAAGGCGAGTTCAAAAGTTGCTACTCGAATTATATTTCTATCAACGCGAGACATTCTATTAATGCTCCAATTCTGGGAGCACGAAGATATGCATCCATCAATCGCATCAAGGTTAGCCAATACGCCAGATATAAGGGTTCTAGCGAACTGATGAGGCACCTCACCTTCAGTCACAGTTGGAGCAGAATCAGGATCCGAGTGAAAACATTCAAAATACAATTCCACGGCTTGATTAGACCAATCTTGCAAACAGTCGCACTGATAAAGAGCCTGCAATGCGTGTTCTCTTGCCTGTCGTCTGGAGCCCATAATTACACCGCCTTGACCTTCAATGGTTTATTAACGCTCCCCACATTTATTTGCTGAACTACACTTACCATTTCAACCGCAGCGGCAGCAGCCTCGGCGCCTTTATTGCCCGCCTTAGTTCCAGCACGCTCGATCGCTTGCTCAATGGTATCAGTAGTCAACACCCCAAAAATCACCGGTATAGAAGTATCTAAAGCTACTTTAGATATTCCCTTGGCGCACTCACCCGCAACAAAATCGTAGTGCGAGGTGGCACCTCTAATAACAGCGCCCAATGCGACAACAGCATCAACTTTTCCAGAGCGAGCTAACTCTTGGGCAGCAAGAGGAATCTCAAAGGCTCCCGGAACATGAACTACAGTAATATCTTCAGAAGCTGCACCATGCTTGATCAGAGTATGCTTGGCTCCCTCTAAAAGCTGTTGAGTGATGAATGAGTTAAAACTCGCAACAACAATTCCGAACTTTGAATTGGCGGCTGACAATTTGCCTTCGATAACATTCACAGGATTACCCGGTTATTAATAAAAAGTTCAAACACTTACAGATAAAGTTATGAGACTTTATCGCTAGGCGGTGCTCAAATAGTTGAGCTTCGCGCCGAAATCTCAATTTATGACAAAACGAAGACATTTTCTATAGAAATCTTAGGTACATAAAGCGGAACCTTGGCAATTCAAATAAGCCTAAATTCCACAATTCGGCTCCAAAATGCTTAATTAATTCCGCAGGTTGGATATATCAGCATTGGACTGACACCCCACATTTAGGAAATGCCCAAGCTTTTCCCTCTTGGCTTCAAGATAACGACGATTGTGATCGTTAACATTACAGATTAGGCCGACTCGCTCAATCACATTAAAGCCAAACTTTTGAATTGTACTTAGCTTGTTAGGATTGTTTGTGAGTAATTTTAGATTTTGAATTCCTAAAAGATTGAGTATTTTTGCGGCAACTGCAAAGTCTCGCTCATCAGCCTTGAAGCCTAATTTAATATTAGCCTCCACAGTATCGAGTCCCTTATCCTGCAACTCATAAGCCTTCAGCTTATTTGAAAGCTCTATGCCACGCCCTTCCTGCCGAAGATACAGAAGTACTCCGCTGCCATTGGTAACAATTGCCTGCATAGCTTGCGACAACTGAGTTCCGCAATCGCAGCGCCGGCTACCTAAAACATCTCCGGTAAGACATTCCGAGTGAATTCGCACTAGCGGCGGATTTTTGGAGTTTGTGAGATCTCCGTAAACAAGCGCCATGTGCTCTTTGCCATCAGAATTACTTTCAAAATATGAAACAGAGAACTGTCCGTAATCGGTGAGACGTTCCTCTTGTCTAGAGAGACGGACAAATATTTCATTCTCTAAAATGTGCTTCGCAATGGCATCAACGGAAGTTATTTTTAGATTATGCTTTTGAGCGAATGCGATTAGCGAATCTCCGCGCGCCATGGTTCCATCTGGATTTAATATTTCACAGATAATACCAGACGGATTTAGGCCAGAAATTCTAGCTAAATCATAAGAACCTTCCGTTTGGCCCCTTCGACCAAGCACACCACGAGGATTAGCAATTAATGGAAATACATTACCCGGTGTTACGAAATCTGTTTCAGACACATTAGGATCAATCAACCGCCGCATAGTTTCAGCTCGAGCTGCTGCGGAAATTCCATTTGAAGCAACACTTCTATGATCAATAGTCGCAGTGAATGCGGTTCCATAACGAGAATTATTCTGATTAACCTGCGGGAATAACTTTACCCGCTCAGCGACATCGCGGCTAACACTTACACAGATCAACCCGCGTCCTTCGTTCAGCATGAATGCCAAGGTCTGAGGTGTAACTTTCTCTGTGGCCACAGCCAAATCACCTTCGTTCTCGCGATTATCATCATCAACAATGATGACCATTTTTCCGGCGCGATAGTCAGCTATAACTTCTGACATGGGAGCCATTTGATATGAATTTGCCTTCACTTCTTCTTTCACGGTACTGCCTAGTGATGAGAGGTTTTGTTAATGTTATTTGGATCTGAATTTTTCTGGGACTCTTTATTATCAAGGAGCCCTTGTAGAGTCTCCATAAACTGACTTACATCACTAAATTCCTTGTAAACAGAGGCGAATCGAACGTAAGCTACTTTATCAATATCACGCAGAGCTTTAACGACGAGCTCTCCGATTACCAAGCTAGATAGCTCTTTTTTATCCATTTCTTTAACTTTAGCCTCGATTTCATCAACGAATTTGTCGATTGTCTCGATGCTTACTGGACGCTTTTCACAAGCGCGAATCATACCCGCCCTGACTTTGTTCCGGTCAAATGGCTCGCGACGACCATCTTTCTTGATTATTAGAGGCAGCACATCCTCTAACCTTTCATAAGTGGTGAAGCGAGAATCGCACTCAGTACAAACGCGGCGACGTCGAATACCGTCCTCGGTACTACGAGAGTCGATAACGTTAGATCTTTCGCAACCGCATTTATAACAACGCATAATTAAGCTAAACGATGTTTATAGAGTGGATATTTTTCGCAGAGGGCTCTTACCTCTCCACGAATCGCAGCGTAACGCTTTTCATCACCCCGCGCAGCGATAGTATCTTTAATCCAATGAGCAATCTTGCGCATATCGGCAGTTGTCATGCCTCGAGTGGTTAACGCAGGTGTTCCTAATCGAATACCACTGGTAACCATTGCAGGTTGTGTATCGTAAGGAATTCCATTTTTATTACAGGTGATACCTACTAAATCTAGCCAAGCCTCACCTTCTTTGCCGGTTACATCAAATGGTCTCAGATCCACCAACATTACGTGGGAATCAGTTCCACCAGATATTATCTTAAATCCGACCTTAATTAATTCATCTGCAAGTGCTTGAGCATTCTGCACAACCTGCGCAGCGTATTCCTTAAAGGCAGGCTCAAGGGCTTCTTTATAAGCAACGGCCTTGGCTGCAATCGTGTGCATATGAGGGCCACCTTGGAGACCTGGAAACACGGCTTTATTTATAGCTTTAGCGTATTTTTCCTTGGCCATAATCATACCAGAGCGTGGTCCGCGCAGAGTTTTATGAGTAGTGGTTGTCACTACGTCGCAGCAACTAACTGGACTAGGATACGCTCCACCGGCTACTAGGCCCGCATAGTGGGCAATATCTGCCATTAAAATCGCACCAACTTCATCGGCTACAGTTTTAAAGAATTCAAAATCAATTTTTCTGGAATAAGCAGAGGCGCCGGTAATTATTAATTTTGGCTTATGCTCTCGGGCCAGGCTCATTACTTCATCTGGGTCGATAAGATGAGAATCTTTTGTCACACCGTAAGCTACTACTTTGTAGTGCTTACCTGAAAAATTCACAGGACTGCCGTGAGTAAGATGACCACCCATATCAAGCCTCATGCCCATGATGGTGTCACCTCTCTCAAGGAGGGCTTCGAAAACAGCTTGGTTAGCCTGAGCACCGGAGTGAGGCTGCACGTTTACGAACTCACAACCGAAAAGTTTCTTGGCGCGATCGATGGCGAGGTCTTCCATCTGATCTACGTAGTGACATCCCCCGTAATACCTCTTATGTGGGAGTCCTTCGGCATACTTATTTGTTGCTACGGAACCTAATGCTTCAAGAACAGCCTCACTAACAAAGTTTTCACTGGGAATCATCTCAAGTGAGTATTCTTGACGCTCGCACTCGTGGCGAAGCATTGAGTACATCTCTGGATCGTATGATTTAAGTGTAGCTGTAGAGACCATTTAACCCCAATTAAAATAGAGAATTAAGTGGCCAGGAGTATACCTCGTTGGATTCTAGATATCCAACAATCTTGGGTTATTCAGGGGGAAACTTTTGAGCAGCAGGCATAAAAATAGCCACGGTACTTTTTGGGTCACGTGGCTATTTTATCTGAAAGAGGCGGATTAAGCCTTTCTCTCTTTAACGTAGCTGATTACGTCGTTTACAGTTTGGATCTTCTCGGCATCTTCATCCGAAATCTCCATCTCGTACTCGGACTCAAGCGCCATAACTAGCTCTACGATATCGAGAGAGTCTGCGCCCAAATCTTCAATAAAAGAGGCTTCTGGAGTAACTTCTTCCTCGCTTACTCCAAGTTGTTCAACAATAATACGCTTAACATTCTCAGCAACATCACCACTTGATGACATCTTTTCCGTCTCCATAAGGTTACCTTAAATAAACCCAGTTAATTATAGCCCCTTGCGAAGCCCCTTTTTAAAGGATTTGGGTTTTTAGTCTCAGCATTTTAAAAGCTAACAGCGCTGATTGACTGGGACAGGTTAAATAAAAGTGAGAACTAAAGCAAGAATCTTGGAAAAGATGTTTGCCTAATCCCACAAAAACATAAGTACCTGATTTCAATGCGGAAAATTGAGGATCTTACAGGA
>CAZWGK010000032.1:8625-16774 GCA_964633685.1 uncultured Bdellovibrionales bacterium
AGAGCTAAAGATTGCCGCCGCTGGAGTTAGACTACATATACAATCCGCCGTTAATTCCTATGATCTGGCCAGTTATATAGCCGGCCTTTTCACTTGATAGGAAATCTACCAGGTCGGCGACCTCTGCTGCGGCACCGAATCTCGATAGAGGAATACCGCCAAGATAGTTCGACTTTTGCTCATCATTTAATTTGCCAGTCATCTCAGTCTCAATAAATCCTGGGGTGATGCAATTTACTGTAACACCGCGGCTAGCTAGCTCCTTGGCTAAAGTTTTGGTGAGACCAATCAAGCCAGCCTTAGAAGAGACATACGCAACCTGGCCAGCATTTCCCATCTCTGCGGTTATGGAGCTGACGTTAACAATTCGACCTGCTGGTGCCTTCATAATAAACTTGGCGGCAGCTCGAGCACAGTAAAATGCTCCGTTTAGATTTGTTGAGATGGTCTGCATCCAATCTTCGTCTTTAAAGCGGAGGAGTAATCCATCCTTTGATATCCCGGCGTTATTAACGAGGACGTCTAGCCGACCTGCCTTTTGTTTAATAGTCTCAAATGCAGAATTTACTGCCTCACTGGACGCAACATCGAATCCGATGGCTTCAGCTTTTCCCCCTGCACTTTCGATTTCTTTGACAGTCTCAAGGGCAGCATCAGAGCCCCTATTATAGTTCACAAAAACATAGTGACCACTGGCGGCTAATTTTTTGCAGATCTCACGTCCGATTCCTCTCGATCCGCCCGTCACTAATGCAACTTTAGTTTCCATTTTTATCTCCTAATATTTATGTAAAATTTCTTAAACTACCTTTGACCAAACTCGTTGAATCGCTTTCCAACTCGAGCCCAGACCCCGTCTTGCACCCGATTTGATTCATCTATCTCCATCTCGCGGAGGGCCTGGGATAATTTACCAACCATGCCGTCATCCGCCAACATCCTTGCAACCCTAATGCCATTCATAACTCCTCGAGCAGTGGAGGCACCGTGACAAATCACAGCGGTCGAGTTTAACCCCAGCAAGGGAGCGCCTCCATATGAGGAGGGATCTAATTGAGATTCAAAAACAGACCTAAGAGATGGGCGAGCGAGCCACATGCCCATCTTTCCAAGGAGCGAAGTTTCAGAGCGCTGCTCAATTGTTTCCAAAACTAACTGGACTGTTCCCTCAATCCCTTTCAATAGGACGTTACCTGCAAATCCATCACAAACAATCACATCTGCCTTACTGCGACCGATGTCGTTACCTTCGACATACCCTATAAAATTAATTTTCGAGAGCTGCGAAAGCGTGAAAGCAGCAGACCTGATGATGTCGGTTCCTTTTGAATGCTCTGCACCGTTTGATAAAAGGGCGACCCTAGGATTTGGCTGACCTAAAACGGAGGCAGCATAATAACTACCCATTACTGCAAACTGAACTAACTGATAAGCGTGGCAATCAACATTTGCTCCGACATCTAAGAGCACAGTTGGAGATTTGCTCTTTAAGTTCGGAATTAACGATGCTATCGGAGGGCGCACCACTCCTGGCAAAACACCAGAGACCATCACACCAACACCCATGAATGCGCCTGTATTGCCTGCACTCACACAACTACCAGCGCGACCGTCTCGCACTAATTCAAAAAGTTTGTGCATCGAAGAGTCTGCCTTGCGGCGCACTGCCAGCCCAGGGCTTTCGTCCATCGAGATACTTTGGGGCGTGTGAAGAATCGAGATATTCTGATTGGAGCTTGCTCCGAGGTCGCGCAGACGTGACTGAATCTGCAATTGATCACCGACTAGGATAACATCGGTGTGCAACTCTCGAGCAGCGAGGACAGCTCCTTCAACTGTAACCAAAACGCCAAAATCCCCACCCATAGCATCTAATGCCACGGGTAGGGATCTATGTGCGGGTAAATTAACTTGCGTCATTTATTCCATCAACGCTAACGATAGCGCTGAATCAACGCCGGTTAAGCATCCTTACCAGAGACCACCTGCTTTCCACGGTAGTGACCGCAGGCTGTGCAGGCTCGGTGTCTTAGTACAGGAGCACCACAGTTGGAACATACGTTTGCGAACGTGCGCTCAAGATGGTGGTGCGAACGACGCATCTTTTTCTTGCTTACTGAAGTTCTCTTCTTTGGAACTGGCATAAATCCTCACTTAATAGATCCGAAAATCTCTTTGTCTTTCTATAGAAACGTAATGACTTTCAATAGGTTACGCAACTAACGAGCGTCGAACTGTACCCTAAGGGCGAATTAAAGTCAAAAGAGCTCAGGGGACATCCACCCCCCTTCCCAATAAAAATTATAAAAAAGGGCCCTTGCCGGCCCTAAATCAAACGATTGGATAATTACGGGACATCCACCCCTTTTTACCCTACCTAAGTGATTGAAACCAATCACCTGGAAAGGGTGGATGTCCTCTATTGTTAGTGACTATGAGACAGGTAGTACTCGACCGCTGGGTCTGATACTGTCACCGATGGATACTTCTCGAGGAAGCTCTTTACGCAAAGAGCGTAAGCAGCGAAGAAGCCCAAGAAGATACCAACTTGAAGGATTCCAAATGGGATGGCTTCAGGGGATACCTGAGGCATCACTAGGATATACCTCTCACACCATAATCCGATTAAAACAATCGATGCGATTACGGCATAAAACTTGGCTGTCCTCTTAACGTCCCTACTTAGTAGAGTGAGGAAAGGTATAACGAAACACATGCCGAGGGTAGCCATGCCGAGCCCCTTCCAAGGCATTTCGCGGGTTCTAACAATCATCCAAGCTGTTTCTTCTGGCATGTTACCGTACCAAATCGGTAGGAACTGGGAGAAGAACAAGTATGCCCACAATATTCCGAAACCCTGGGTTAACTTTGCAATATCATGTTGTTGTTGAGAGCCAGCCATGGAGGCATAATTAGCATCTTGGCGCTTCATTAGTATCATCCACAGAGCTGTAGCTGCCCAAGCACCATACACGTTACCAACGAACATGAATCCGCCAAACATGGTTGAAAAGAATATCGGATCGATGCCCATCACCATTTCGAACGCAAATATCGAGTAAATAATTGCGTACAGGGCTATCATGATTGGGCCCATAATCGTCAGTCTCTTTTCGATTCGAGGAGCCTCTACATGAGATCCTTCCCAACCTTTTAGTAAGCCGTTGTAATCATCATAAGCCCAAACGGAATCGGAGCCGCCTAATTCTCTCATCAGACCAACGTCACGTCGCAAAGACCAGCCAACGTAAAGCTTCATCAAATAGAAAAGTATTCCAAGTAGTAATCCATTTCTCATGAATGTGAAGTCAGGTTGCATCCACCATTCACGACCAGGCATCGGGTGAGTTCCCCAATACCACAGGTACTCTCTTAGGAAGTACATGGTCATCAAAGTTAACCATGCATAAATCAAAAAGCTCGAACCAGCCTCTGCAATTCGTCTAACTGGCGGAGCCCATTTGGCATGAACAATTTGAAATATAATTGAAATAACCACACCGCCGGCTGCAATACCCATGAAGAATATGAGGGTAGAGAAAACAGTGGCTGTGAATTCCTTGGTCGGATAAACGGCCAAGCCGTATCCGAATACGCCGACACCTAGATACAATAGAGTATACAAGAAAGCGGTTATTCTGGGGCTGAATTTAACTGGGCCATTCTTTGCCACAGCTGCTGGGTCGATTGTTAATGGATCTATATGTGACATAATTTTACACCTTAAAAATTATTTCTTTCTCGTCTCTTGAAGGGATCGAATATAGGAAACGATATCCCAGGTCTCTTTTGGTGATAGCTTGTAACCAACGCGAGGCATGATGGCCATTCCACCAAAATGGATTGTCGCATAGAACAATCCGTCCGGTCTTACAGCGTAAGCCTCTGTTCCCAAATCAGGTCCGCCCATCAACATTTTCTGAGTTTTAACTGCAACGCTCGGCTCAGCACCTGTATCGGTTGGATAGCCGTGACAAGGAGTACAGTTAACAGAATAAAGTCTCTTTCCATTTTTGATTGCTGCAACATCACCTTTTTTATTTGGATTGGTGAGGGTCAGAGCATCTTGATAAGTCGCAGCTGTTTGCTGATGGCCACCTACTGGAATAATCCCCTCAGGCTTGGCACGCGCCATCTGACCAGTTCTGATGGCTTGAGTGTTCGCCATATCATCATTGAATGGAAGTGCGGATACCATTGCTGGTATTGCAATCGCTCCGACCAAGGCTACAAGAATTTTTAATTTCATAATCTACTACGTCCTTAAATTGACTCTGATTACAAAGCGTCTTTAATCTCAGCTTCCTCAGCTCCGTGTGCCAAGAAATGCTTTTGAATCGCCTCTGCATCTCCTGAGTTTGCACTCACAACCAATCCAAACTTGTTATCAGAAAATCGCGGATCGTATCCGACCTTTCTGAAAATATCTGGAATGCGACAATAGTGAAGGAGTCCAACAAATGTGGCTAAGGCCGCGAACAAGATGGTCCACTCGTAGCCAACAACGAAGAAACCTGGAGGTGATACTATATCTTTCGCGCTAGTCCTAAGCGGCCAATCCATAGAGCAAAGAATCGCCAATGACCATCCAGCTATGCAACCAAATACTCCGCCAGTCAAAGTAAAGCGGCGAATCGGGCTCTTCTGTGGAAGGGTGGCATGCTCTATTTCAGCGCTGGCCATAGGGGCGTAAACTTTGTACTCGTATCCGCCGTGTTGCACACTTTTGATATTATTTAAAACATCATCTAAGTAGTGGAACACACCAACGACAATTTTATTTGTATTTCCTCTCATAATCGGTCTCCTTTAGTGTCCAGCATGACTCTTAGCCGCACGAACTGGCGGAGGTAGAATCTCTTTGATTTCTGTGATCGATACGGATGGGAAGAACTTGATAAATAAGCACATATACATTCCGAACCATCCGAAAGCGCCAACAGTAATACCAACTTCTACCCAAGAGAAGTTGTAACCACCCCATGCGGAAGGAATGAATTCACGAGCAAGGGAGGTAAAAATGATGTTAAAACGCTCAAGCCACATTCCGATGTTTATTATGATGGACATAATAAATAGATAGGTGATGTTCCGACGAAGAGCCGGAATCCAGAGGCTCAATGGCGCAATACAGTTACAGAAAGTCATTCCCCAGAAGGCTAGCTTGTAGTCACCAAATGGTCTGAACCAGAACTGGAATCTTTCAAACTGATTGTTACTGAACCAGGCTACATAAAACTCTGTAGCATAGGCGTAAGTTACAATTCCGCTTGTTAAGAGGATCAACTTACACATTCCTTCAAAGTGGAATGGAGTAATAATCTCTTCAAGCTTGAATACTTTACGAAGCGGAATAATCAAGGTGAGCACCATCGCTACACCTGAAAAGATAGCTCCTGCTACGAAGTACGGTGGGAAGATTGTAGTGTGCCAGCCTGGTACTAAGCCCATGGCGAAGTCCCAAGACACGACGCTGTGCACGGATACTACGAGCGGAGTAGCTAACCCTGCGAAGAACAAGTAAGCAGACATGTAGTGCTTCCACTGGGAGTTGGAGCCTGTCCAACCAAGTGATGTAAGCGAGTACATTACTTTACGGAAAGCTGTCTTTGCTTTATCGCGGCATACTGCAATATCTGGGATCAATCCGATAATAAAGAATGTTGCAGATACTGTTAAGTAAGTTGAAACCGCGAACACGTCCCAAAGGAGTGGCGAACGGAAGTTAGGCCAGAGAGCACGCTCGTTTGGATAAGGCACCAACCAGTAAGCTAACCAAGGACGTCCGCAGCGATTTAACGGGAACAATCCGGCAGTGAGAACTGCGAACACTGTCATCGCTTCTGCGAGACGATAGATCGGCATTCTGAATTTAGCTCGGAATAGAAACAATACCGCCGAAATCAGAGTGCCCGAGTGAGCGATACCTACCCAGAACACGAAGTTGGTGATGTACACACCCCAACCGATCGGATGACTAATACCTGCCACCTGCAGACCGTCGAGGATTTGGATTGTCCATGCGACCGCTCCCCAAAGGAATGCAGCCACGCATGTGATAAACAGTGCATACCAACCGGCACCTGGAGGCTTAAGCATATTAAGCACTAGCTCAGTTACACGAGCATAATCAACTTTTAACTCACTTGAGATTTCTGATGTCTTAGCCATCGCTTAAACTTCCTTATACTTAACATCATTTAGGTAGGAGATTGCCGGCTGGGTGTTAAGGTGGTGGTCTAACACTTTATAGGCACGACTGCTCTTCGAAAGCTTGCTTACAGCGCTTTCAGGATCGTTAAGATCGCCGAAAGTGAGAGCTTGTGTTGGACAGCTCTGTACGCAAGCAGGACGAATTTCTCCATCTAAAACTTCTCTTCCGAGGTCCTTGGCGGAGTCCTTACCATCCTGAATTCGCTGAATACAGAATGTGCACTTCTCCATAACGCCCACTCCACGAGGAGTTACGTCTGGATTAAGTTGCCATGTCAGAGGCTCTGGCCAATCAACTTGCAGCCAGTTGAATCGACGCACCTTGTAAGAGCAGTTGTTGGAACAATATCTAGTTCCAACGCAACGGTTATAAACCATCACGTTCATACCCTCTTCATTGTGGTAGGTGGCGTATACAGGACACACAGGTTCGCAAGGAGCATTGTTACAGTGCTGACACATCATCGGCATGAACGAAACGTGTAGCTCCTCGGCTTCGTGATCGAAGTAACGGTCAATCTTCAGCCAGGACATCTCGCGCCCTTGAGAAACCGCTTTGCGACCGACTACAGGAATGTTGTTTTCGGCGTAACAGGCGACAACGCAGGCAGTACAGCCAGTGCAAGCAGCAAGGTCGACGGCCATGCCCCACTTGTGGTGCGGATGAGGCCGCTGCGTGTACATCTGCTTCGGCTCATGATGCCCACCATGGTGACCGCCGTGGTCGGATGCGTGGCTGTCCTTGGAATCCAAATAGGACACCCGAGCCAACTCACGACCCAACTGGGAATCACTGCCTTGGGTGTTGTTGAGAGATAATTTGCCGCGGCCCCGCAGGACAGCCACTTTTGCGCTCATTAGAGCTAGGCTTCCTGCTCCCTGCCCCAAAGTCGGAGGCAAGAGATTGACGACATTGCCACCATTACCCTGAGCAAAACGACCGTATTGGGTGTGGCCATGGCCTAACGGGACAGCCACTACATCAGGATGCACATACGGGGAAATTACTACCCCAAGGTTCAACTCACCGTAATGATTTCTGATTGTGACTATATCATCTTTCTCGATGTTGAATTTTTTTGCGGTATCTGGATGAAGCTCAGCCCAAGCATCCCAAGAAATCTGACTCATCGGATCAGGAATCTCTAAGAGCCAAGGACGGTTGGCAGCACGACCATCAAAACTTCGAACCGACGGATAAGGCATCAAAACTAATTTGTCTTGCTTGGATGTCCTATCATCTCCAAATTTAGCCGAGGTGAATTTAAGGTCAAAGGCTGCAGTGGATGTCCTTGGAGCTACAGCGGCACCAGCTGCTGCAGAGAAGAAGCCTCCCTGAGCCAAGCTATCCTTCCAGAAAGAGTCAAAGCTCTTCCCTGAAGCATGCTTCTGATGAATACCGGACCAACGCTCTTTTAGGACAGCCAGAAAATCCTCATGACCCTTTGCCACCTCTTTATTGCCAGCTTTGCGGGCAATCTGAATAAGGGTGTCCCCAGTAGACTTGGTGTCAAATACGGGCTTCATTACTGGTTGCGTTAAAGCAAACACTCCAGTTTGAGGTTCGGAATCGCCCCAAGATTCAAGGCCTGTGCTGCTAGGAAGCACAACCTGTGCCCAATAAGTAGTCTCATCAATATGAGAGGCAAGACTGATAACCATTGAAACTTTCTTCAACCCATACTCAAAGCCCATACTTGGAGGGAGGTTGAATACAGGGTTCGAGTTATCAACAATCAGCGTATCAATCTCTTCCTTATCCATTTTGGCGATAAGCTTGGAGATAGCTGTGAGATCCCCAGAATCGACAGATTTAGTGGCAGACAGATTTACAGTCTCTCCAACGTTACCCAAAACCAGGTTGATGAAATTAGCTGCTACAAGCAATGGCAATGGGGTTGATGTTGCCGCAGCAGAGCCGCCAGCTAAAACAACC
>CAZWGK010000033.1:0-1005 GCA_964633685.1 uncultured Bdellovibrionales bacterium
TGCGCCATACCCATGCCACCGATGGGGTCGAGGCTTTCGTATGCGTCTCCTGCTAAAATTATATTTCCCAAAATACGGCGAGTTGCTCTGCGCCCAAACGGTCCAGCCCCTAGGATAGGTGTTGTCGCAGCAAGTGTGAGATTCAACTGCGCAGAGACGTGTGAAAGAGCTTGATTCATATCAAGCTGGGCCAGATTTTTGATCGCAGACACAGAGCCGAGGGCGCTAATATTTAGTCTGTGAGTGTCTATCGGGGTCACAAAAAGCTGAAATTTAGGGAACAGAAAAATCTCTACAGAGTTTAATTTGTGGGGTGAATGAGTAGCAACCTGCACCGAGAGTCCGTACCTGTTTAGGCCCGTTGAGTACGAGATGTTTTCTTTAAAGAAATTATTAAGTCCAGAGGCGAGTATGATGAAATTTCCTTTTATAGGGTGAGAGTCTATCCATACGGTTGAGGTGGCGGTCTCTATTTTTGATACGCGTTGCCCTAAAATTGTTTCAACAGAGGAGTGTGAGCTCGCCTTATTAAAAATGGCGTTGTCTAAAATACACCTGTCGATGCCGTATGAGCAGTCGTTTTTTGTTCCGATAATTGGAATTGGTATCGTAAAAGAATTTAAGTGGAGTTTGTAAGAGGTAAGTTCAACTTTTTGGGCTGCTTGTAGAGTATCAGCTAGGCCCAGCTTCCTTAGAGGCTCGGCCGCAAAGGCACTGAGGCCCTCGCCACAAGGTTTCCGCCTGGGAAATTTTTGTTTGTCTATGAGGGCGGTTTTTATGCCAATAGATCCAAGTTGGTGAGCGAGGCTCGCACCAGTTATAGATGCTCCAATAATAATAACCTCAAAATCGTGTGTGTTCGACATATGCTAGGAATAGCAATTTTTGGACCACTTTGGATGCTATTTTAAATAGGTAAGCCCAAGTGAAATAATCACACCTTGTTCAAAATCTTAAACAGGATGTTAAAAATTAAGGTAGGAGTTTAGAACGAACATCTTGAGG
>CAZWGK010000033.1:1035-11819 GCA_964633685.1 uncultured Bdellovibrionales bacterium
TATTGTAGACAAAGTCTCGGAAACATCTTGGAAAAATACCTAGCACTTTAGCCAACGGGGGATAAATTCCATCTAGGTTCGTCATGATGAATAGAATTGCATCGCTACGATCCAGAAGTTGCCCTGTCGGGGTTTGAACGATAACGGTTTCTGGTTCTCCGATAAATTTGCCGAATTTGGTCGTATAGGTCTCTCCCTGAATGGGAGCAAAATAAATAAGATTTTTTTTATCTCGAGGTAGAGCAAATTTTACTAGGCCATGGCATAGGGTACAGTTTCCGTCATAGAAGACGGTTATTTTTGCATTAGGGCTCATTTCTTTTCTTTTTGAGCTTTATGGATCGCGTCTACTTTTGATTTAACGAAATCGGTTAAAACTAATGCTGCTGTTGTTGTAACTCTCGAAGAGAGTAGGGCCTCAAGATTTGGAAAGTCACACCAAAAGATATCCTTTAGAGATTTTAGAGCCTCGGGATTTGAGGAGGCTAAGTTTGAAGCAAGAGCGTTTGTGTGCTCCTGAAGATCGCTAAGCGTATCCACAACCTTTGAGAATAGTCCGTGTTGAAGACACCAGGCACTATCGCGCCATTCTGTATCTAGGGTCAAATTTTGAAAGTTTGATTTGCCAATTTTTCTCTCAACGACGGGCCCGATAATAAAAGGTCCAAATCCAAGGGCGAGCTCGCTCAGGCGCACTGCACTGTTGCGTATCGCAATGGTATAGTCGCAGGCAGCAATTAAACCGACACCTCCTCCGATTGCTTTCCCTTGAATTGAGGCGATAACTGGTTTTGGGCAATTCCTGATTGCTATGATCACTTTGGCAAATCCGCCAAAAAACAACTCACTCTCGGCTTGAGTTTTTACTTCAAGGAGCTCATCGAATGACGCCCCAGAGCAAAATATCCCTTCTCCTGAGCTCTTTAGTATAATTGATCCTACTTTCGAATCCTTGGTGGCCTCATTAATAGAGCCTGCCAGTTGAGCCAACAGGGAACCAGGCATAGAATTCCCTTTGGGATGACCAAATTCAATTATCAGGACTCTATCTTCTAATGTGGTTTTGAGTGTGCCTTGGCTCATATTTGTTTTAGCTGACTAATTTTTTGAACAGCATAAATCACATCTTCAGCAAACCAAAGGGTTCATTTATGCTAAGTTAATTATGCCTTATATATCGAAAGAGAACATCCTTCAATTTATTACATCACCTATGGTGAAACGGAGTGTGGGTGTTCTGGCTTTAAACGTCACAGGTCTATTGCTTAGCCTTTGCCTACAGATATTTTTAGCGCGATCATTAGACCAAGAGCTTTTTGGTGCTTATCAGTATTTGGTGGCGTTTTTAACCGCGGCAGTTGTGGTAGGAACTTTTGGTGCAGATGGTTTAGCATTCCGTCTTATTTCTCAGTTTAGGGCCACAAATGAAATAGGTTTGGCCAAAGGGGTGGAAAGCTACTCAGTCAGCCTGGCCTGGAGTTCATCAATTGGTTTAGCGGTAGTATTATTTTTTTTGGCGGAATGGTTGCCTGATATTTTCCCAAATGGGGTTTCTGAGGGATTGAGAGTAGGTGTATGGGTTCTGCCTTTTTTAGCGGTTGCGATGGTTTATCAATCAATCATTGCTGGGTGTAGGGCATCTTTTTTAGCGCGTATTCCTGATTTAATTTTTAGACCTGTAATATTTATTGGTATTTTCTTTGTAATCGTAGGTGGTGATTTCGCGGCGGTATCTTTAAACAAGATGGCACTGATACTTTTGGCGGCTACATTTTTGATGCTCTGTATCTTTGCGTTATTTCGACGATACGTCACCAGGGATCTGGCAGACGTTCGAACATACACAGTGCGAGAAAAGGAATGGCAGTCGCAGGCGACTGGGCTTTTTACGATTTCAATTTTAACTGCTCTGATAACGCAGACTGATATTTTATTGTTGGGCTATTTAACTGGTGTGGATGATGTAGCTGTTTACTCCATCGCTCAGAAGTTTTCTCAGTTTCTTCTATTTGGCTCTTTTGCAGTCAACTTAGTGAGTGGCCCAATGTTGAGTGGATTAAATAAAATTGCTAGCAAGAAGGAGGCGCTGCAATCGACGGTGCGAACGGTGGCGGCATCTTATGTGATCTTTGCAATACCAGTCGCCGTACTATTCTTTTTTGGGGGCAATTTTTTGCTTGGTGTTTTTGGCACTGGCTATGGTGAAGGCTTGGATATTCTGTTGGTCCTTTCTCTAGGGCAGTTCGTGGCGGCTATTTTCGGAGCAGCTGGATTCATGCTTACTATCAGTGATTTAAGAAAAGAGATGATAGCGATTCTGCTGAAAGTCGAGCTACTAAATATTTTTGCGGTTGTAATTTTTACATCCTTATGGGGTGCTAAAGGGGCTGCGGTAGCATCAGCAGGGGCGGTAGTTGTTTTAAATTTTTGGCTGGCTCTAGAGGTGAGGCGCAAGTTGGATTTGGATACCAGTTTTATGGGCGTTCTTAGCCTTCTAGGGAAACGCTAAAACAATTTGGTGACATTTGAGATTATTCTTAATAATCAAGTACGATACTAAAAGCTAAACGGAAATTTTTAAGGAATTCCTTTGAAACATAAACTCAGTTTAATGATTTTCAGAAGAGATCTTCGAGTTGATGATAATACCGCTCTTAAAGAGGCTCTCCAAAATTCGGAACGCGTCATCTGTGGATTTATTTTTGATCCAATTCAAATTGAGCCTCATGGGTACCAAAGTCGGCCAGGGTTAGATTTTATGATCGGCTCGTTGGTTGAGCTCAGGCAAGATCTAAGAAAGCGGGGTGGGGAGTTGTACTGCTGGAAAGGGAAGCCTGAGGAGGTGATTGGAGATGCTTTGAGGGATCTTCAAGTTGACGCCGTTTATTGCAATTTAGATTACACTCCCTTTGCGAGGTCTAGGGATGAGCGAATTCGAAATATCTGTAAGGAGCGCTTTTTTGGATTCCATGATGCGTTGATAAATGCTCCTGGAAAAATTGTTAAGGATGACGGCAGGCCGTATCAAATTTATACACCTTTTTTTAAGGCCGCGTCTAAGGTTGAAGTTGCTAGGCCAGTTAAGGCAAATGGATCAAACTTTTACACTGGTAAAATGAATACGGGGACTTTAGTTGAGCCAGAGGAGATTTCTGGCACTAAGGCTAAAGTTGTACCTGGTAGAAAGGCAGGCTTAGGTATTTTAGAGCAGATAACGCAGTTTAAAAACTATCATACAGAGAGAGATATACCTAGTTTAAATGGGACTACTTTCATGGGCCCACACAATAAATTTGGGACGGTCTCTATCCGAGAATTTTATCATGCGGTAGCAGATTCGATGGGTCGGGATCATACCCTTATAAGAGAATTGTATTGGCGCGACTTTTTTACTCACATTGGTTGGCATTTCCCGCACGTATTTCAGGGGGCCTTCAATAGAAAATATGACAAGTTAAATTGGCAGAATGATAAAAAGAGATTTGAAGCTTGGTGTGATGGTCGGACAGGATTCCCAATTGTCGATGCAGGAATGCGTCAGTTGAAGGAGTCGGCCTACATGCATAATCGGGTCAGAATGATTGTCGCTTCTTTTTTGACAAAGGATCTTTTGATTGATTGGCGTTGGGGCGAAAAGCATTTTGCTCAACATCTTATCGATTATGATCCTGCAGTAAATAACGGAAGTTGGCAGTGGGCGGCATCAACAGGCTGCGATGCGCAGCCGTACTTCAGAATTTTTAATCCATGGTTGCAGCAGCAGAGATTTGATCCAGAATGTGCGTATATTAAAAAATGGGTGCCAGAGCTGCGAACTTTGAGCGCCAAACAAATTCACGGGTTAGCCAAGGGAGACGGATTGCCCTTGCTGGGGTATCCGGCGCAGATCGTGGATCATCAAGAATCAAAAATTGATGCCGAGGAAATGTTCCGGGCGGTCTGTTAAATCCAACCCCTCCGCCTAAAATAGCCTACCATTCCCAGTGCTATGGCGATCATCACCCCCCACACCGCATGATAGCCGAAGTGCCAGGTTAGTTCCGGAAGATACTGGAAGTTCATGCCGTAGACGCCGACGATGAAAGTTAGGGGCACAAAAATAGAGGTAATAATCGTTAAAACCTTAATGATATCATTGGTTTTATTGCTCTGACTGGATAAGTAAATATCAAACAATCCCGAGACCAAATCACGGTAGGTTTCGACTGTCTCTATTAGCTGGATAATGTGGTCATGAAGGTCTCTTAGGAAGACCTCTGTTTCTTGTCGGACGAGGGGAGAGTCAGCTCGCTGAAGATTGTTGATGACGTCGCGAAGTGGCCAGATGGCCTTTCGAATTTTCACAAGCTCGTTTTTAAGAGAGTGGAGTTGCTTTAAAAGTGCAGGGGTTGGGGTATCTAGTACCTGTTTGTCTATGACATCTATTTTGGACCCAATGTCTTCGACAACCTCAAAGTAGTAGTCCACGGTCGCATCAATTAGGGAATATGCAAGATAGTCAGGCCCCATTTTGCGCATGCGGCCTTTACCCGAGCGCAATCGCTCACGCACCGGATTAAAGCTATCCCCCGGCACCTCCTGAAAGGAAAGGAGCCAGGTTCCTCCTAGAGCCAAGCTGACTTGTTCTTGTTGGAGTCGTTTGCCGTTTGATCCTAGGGTAAGCATTTTAAATGACAGGAATAAATATTCCTCCATGTCATCAAATTTTGGTCTACTGTTGGTGTCTAAAATATCCTCTAAGTTTAAAGAATGGATTCCATAGGCTGACCCAATTTGCTGAAGTAGTTCTGTATCATGCAAACCATCAATATTGAACCAGAGGTTTGACCCTTCTGTCGCTCGCTCGGTTGCCTGCTCCCGAGAAGGTGCCAGGTTCTCCTCCAAGCCAGTTGGGCTGAATCGGAAGATCTGCATCTCAATTTTATTCGCCCTCTTAGGTCCCGTTAGCACTAAACTCCCTGGAGAGGTGCCAGGTTCTTTCTTTCTATTAGCCATGGGGGGATAGTACGGCGGAGGGAGGCGTTCGTGAAGGGGATATTTTCGGTTAGAAGCTGGTCTAAGCTCTCGATATGATATATCTTTCCTCGGGCTTTTAAATTTTAAATTATGATAATAAAAAAATTTATAACTACCCTCTCTTTGGCTTTACTTCTTCCTCTGCAATTAGCCCAGTCTCAGGAGAGACTATCTCTCGGATGGGCTGAGAAAATTGAGATCTCTCCAGGCGGAATTGTGATGCACGCCAAGATGGATACTGGTGCTGATTACTCCTCGCTGAATGCCAATCACATATCTGAATTTGTGAGAGAAAGAGAAGGTATCGATCCTAAAGATGGTCAAAAGGCAAAAGAAAAGTGGGTTAAGTTTAACGTTGTGAACAGATACGGTCAGAACGTTACCCTGGAGCTCCCCATCAAGCGTTATGCCACCATCAAAAGGCATGGCATGAAGAGCCAGAAACGCCCAGTGGTCAGACTCGGAATGTGCATAGGCACAAACTATCTCGAAGAGGATGTCAATCTTGTGGACCGAACCCAGTTCGAATTCCAGATGTTAGTCGGCAGGAGTTTCTTAGCAGGAGTTGCTACAATTGACCCATCTATGACTTATACTGTGAATCCCAAGTGCACCAAAGAACAAAAAAACAGGCAGTCCTAATGAGAAAATATCACCTTCAAATTCTATGCAGCCTGCTTTTTGGCTTAGGATTATCGTTATTTCTCTATAAATACTCGATTCTCAAATACCCAATATCTCCTGATTCTCAAACTGACTCCTGGCTAGTGGAAGCTCATGTGTCATTCAGAGCCGATGGCAGACCAGTTAAATTGTCGTTGTTCGTTCCAAAAAGCACCCAAGAATATTTGATAATGGACGAAAGTTTTATCTCCCGGGGATTCGGTCTTACAACTCAACTCAGTGATGCCAATCGACAGGCTACTTGGTCGATTCGAAGAACAGCCGGGCAGCACGGTTTATACTATCGAGCCGTTGTTAGAAGGGGTCATGTCGGAGAGATTAAAGATCGAACCAAGGCCCCCCAAATTATTAGCCCACTCTTCGAGGGTGCTAAGTTAGAGGCAGCTAACTCTGTAATTGCACAGGTCAGAGCACAATCGGCTGATACTTCAAGTTTTGTTGAGGGTTTAATCAGTAAGATTAACGAGACACCAGCTGATTCTAATATAGAACTTCTGTTAGGTCGCAAACCCTCTAGCTTGAAGAAGGTTAGCGTGGCTAATCAAATTTTGTCTCACGCCGGGATCCTTTCAAGAGTTCTTTTCGGAATTTTGTTGAGCGATGAAGCCAAAAATGCCCCTATTTTACACCGGCTAGAAGTTAAGGATGGACAGGCCTGGAAAGCCTATGATGCTGTAAGTGGGGAGCGCGGACTGCCAGAGAATTTTCTTCCTTGGTGGCGAGGAAGCACTGATTTAGTTGAGGCGTCTGGTGTAGAGGCTCTAAAAACAACGGTATCAGTGGTAAAGCATCAGGAAGAAGCTCTTGCAAGCACCCTGAGTGGTGTACAGATGACTAATCCAGAATTATTCAGATTTTCGCTTTTCAGTCTGCCTTTGGAAACTCAGAGCGTTTACCGAGTTATCATGATGATTCCTATCGGAGCATTCATCGTCGCATTGCTGAGAAACGTTATCGGATTCCGTACATTCGGAACATTTATGCCTGTTTTAATAGCTCTTGCTTTTCGTGAGACTCAGTTAGCTTGGGGAGTAGCGTTTTTTATCATCTTAGTAGGCGTAGGATTGATTGTAAGATTCTATTTGGAGACTTTAAAACTTCTTCTAGTCCCGAGATTGGCCTCAGTATTAATAGCAGTCGTTTTATTAATGGCAGGACTGAGCGTTATTACTCATATGCTAGGACTCGAGCCAGGGTTGTCCGTTTCGCTATTTCCGATGATTATTATGACTATGACGATCGAACGGATGTCGATTATGTGGGATGAGGTCGGCCCCTATGATTCAGTCAGGCAGGGATTGAGCAGTATCCTCGTGGCTGCTTTGATTTATGGAGTTATATCCAACAAATATGTCGGTCATTTAATATTTGTGTTCCCTGAGCTCCTCCTGATTGTTTTAGCATCTACGATTTTGTTAGGTCGTTATACTGGCTATAGGTTGCTAGAAATTAAACGATTCGGAGTTTTGGGGCGAGCTTAATGTTTGATTTTTTGAAACAGCAAAAAGATTAAAGTTGAAAGGAGTTCTCGGGCTCAATCAGAGAAACGGGGACTTTATCTTAAAATATAATCCGCGACGTCTCTTCCCTTTAGTCGATGACAAGTTGCTTACTAAGAACTTATGTCAAAAAGTTGGAATTGCAGTTACAGAACTCTATGGAGTAATTGAGATTCAGCGACAGATTGAGGATATAGACAAGCTTCTCGCCCAGCATAGAGATTTCGTTATAAAGCCTTCGCGAGGTAGCGGAGGTGAGGGTATTATTGTAGTCAGCGGCAAGGTTAAGGATCTCTACAGAACTGTAAATGGTCAGCTTCTTTCACTCGATGAAATTAAGCAGCATCTAACTAGAACTCTGAGTGGCGTTTATAGTTTAGGAGGGCAACCGGATAAAGCGTTGATTGAATATCGAGTTCAGTTTGATCCTGTTTTTGAGAAGATTGCTTATCTTGGGGTTCCAGACGTAAGAATAATCGTGTTCCTCGGAGTGCCAGTAATGGCGATGGTTCGGTTGCCGACTAGGCTTTCAGGCGGTAAGGCTAATCTTCACAAGGGCGCGATTGGAGTAGGGATAGATATCAGCACTGGCCGAACGCTCCAAGCGGTTTGGAGAAATAGCGTGGTTGAAGAGCATCCAGACACAGGAAATCCTGTTGCAGGAGTCGAGGTGCCAGGTTGGTCGAAGTTATTAGACATAGCGGCCAAGTGTTATGATTTAACTGGTTTGGGGTATCAGGGAGTTGATCTGGTTTTGGACAAAGATAAGGGACCCCTCTTGTTGGAACTGAATGCTCGACCAGGGTTGCAAATTCAGATTGCGAATCGTGCGGGTTTGTTGCCACGATTGAGAGCGGTAGAATCACAGATCAAGGAGCTTTCGAGTGTGGAGGAAAAGGTGAGTTTTGCCCAAACTCATTTTGGCTCAGATTTAGTGAGTGTCAACAATGAGAAGGCTGCCTAGGCAAGCTGGCCCAGTCCGAGTTGATTGACAAATCGAGAATAAACGAGAAAAGCTAGTAGAGCGTTGGTATTTTTAATCCAGCGGGGCTCATAGATCGGGCCAATTAGAGTTTTATCCTCAAAATACTTCTCCATTGGGGCAATATCAGAGGATGTAAGGCGGCCTGAGAATAAATATTTTGAATATTGAGGTTTTTCATTTTTAATTGATTCCTCTAGGAATTTATGAACCTCAACGAAGCCTTGAAGATAGGTAATATCTTTTGTGAAAGCGACTTGGCCGCGGGTATCTCCTCCGCGGAACACTCTCATGGCTGAAAAGAATGCTTCGTCATCTGATTGGCCGCCATCCAGGAAGAATTTAAATACATCGATGAAATCAGCTCCGTTTAAGGCCATATCAACGCCTCTAACTCGGGCTGCAATTCGCCTTAGGCGACTGAGATCAATTGAATTTGTAATTAACTCTGCAAAGAGGGCCAGGCCTTCTTGGGTTGAGGTTGTGCGAGGCGCGCCCAAGCCGAGTGTTTTTAAAATAGGCTGTTCTCGGCCATTGATCAGGGTCAGTGTGTGAACAAAAGCTTCATGTTCGATTAGTTGGGGTATGTCAGCTGGAGCGAAACAAGTGAAGTCCCGCAACCTTATTCGGGAGGCTCCCGCAGCCGCTTTTGATACCAGTTTGGAGTCAATGACTATATCCACGGGATGATGCTTAAAGAATGGTTTGATGATTTTCTCCATCTCTTCTTTTACATGCTCAGCAAATAAGCAGACCGCAGATGGTTCATCTTTGGATGATTTAATTAAAGTATTGGTGACTGCGAGAAAGTGATCAGCTGCTTGTAGAGGCGATATCTTTGTAAAGTGCATCGGCTCTTGAGGATTTCCGTAAATTTGCTGCGAAATTGAACAGAAGGCTGGTTTCCCCAGATTTTCGATCAGCTGGGCTCCCAAGTGATAACTGGAGGCGGTTTGTACAAGAAAGTTTTGCAGAGGATTAGCGGTGTCGCATTTCGATATAATATCTTGAAGAGCCAATTTTTGCTTCGAAAAATCTCGTTTCGAATAATTAATTACAGGCAATTGAGGATTGCCCACTGACCAATTTTTTTTAAAAAGTTTGTGGTGCTCTGGAGACCAGGATAGCGCGCTCAGAATTTTGATAGTCTTGCCTACCTCGCAAAGTGCGGCATCGAGTTCTCTAGTTTTTGCGTGCTTGTCCATCTTGCCCATCATAATTCATCTTCTTTAAGGTGCCAGGTTCCTTCTTTGTGACGTGGCCGAGGGGAGGAATTGGGGCTTTGAAGATTTCGTGACGGTATTTTTTCAATCTATTGGAGCGGTTATAGGTGATAACGATCTCATGTCGATCGCCTTGGACAGCCTCAATAGGGGCTGTAACAAATTCGCTCAAGCCCATCGTCATGCCAGCTAGGAAGGCATAACTGGTGGCTCTGCCGTAGTTCGGTTGGTCATTGGTGAAAAATTGATACGTGGCTTCATTTTCCCATTTTAGCCTTCTTTGCTTCAAAGGTTTGCCTAGCTCCCGCTCAATAACTTTTCTGGAAGTGCCAGGTTCCAGTACAGAGAGGTCGGGGGTGGTTGAGCCGCTGGCGGCCATGAAGACTGAACAGCCTGTTAGAAGGCCGAGTAGTCCCACAGATAAAAATATTTTGGAAAAATAAAATTTTCTCATTCAATTATTTTAGATGCGCTAAAAGTATTTAAGGTTACAAATGAATTAGGCTGGCAACTCATTAAATTATTTAGGGATTTAGTATAGAACTAAGGGCATAACTGCACAAAAGTTAATCCAAATTGATAGTATTTTTTGATGCTGCCGATAACTTTTTTCAAAAATCTTTCATTTTCGACGTAACTTTTTCCGAAATTCAGCGATTTATTATAGGGCGGCATTTTTATGCCACCTCCTCGATCCAGGCAAGTGGTAATACGGCAGGCTGCCTGGTTTAACTTTTATTAATTAATTTTGGAGCTAGCTGTACATGCGTCCATTAAGAAATAGAGATCCTTCGTTGAATCGTTTGATTACAATTAGAACTGTGGAGAGTCGTTTATGGATTCCTGCAAATGGCCGAACTAGAAGAATTATTGGTGGGATAATTGCCCGATACCAAGAAGCCTTTGACATAATTATTTATGCCTATGCGATATTGGGTAACCATTACCATATGTTAATTCAGGCACCCAAACAAAATACTGATGAATTTTGCGAGAATGTAAATCGAGAAATTGCTCGGCGGATAAATTGGATTCACGGTCGCAAGGGACCTTTATGGTCCAGACGGTATACCGATCAGGCAGTTGCATCTGATGATGATTTACTGGAGGCGTTTTTGTATGTGGTAACAAATTCTAGTCACCATGGTTTAATAAAAAATCCTAAAGATTGGCCCGGCCTTAATTGCTACCAACACGTGATTGACCAAAAGGATCGTGAATTTTTCTTTACGCATTATTCAAAGCCAGTTAAGCGACGGAGCCGTCATTTCATAAAGCTATCCCCCCTTCCTGGTTTAAAGGATATGTCGCGTAAGCAGAGGGCTAAACGACTATACAAACTGCTGCAAGAACGGAGAAATTACATAGTTGAGCAAAAGC
>CAZWGK010000033.1:11829-14095 GCA_964633685.1 uncultured Bdellovibrionales bacterium
CTCTAAGCCGAATAGCTCGACGTACTCCAGAAGAGCCCCGTTCTACACTAAAAATAAGAAGTTGGTGAAGGAATTGCGCACTGAGTGGGCCGAGGCAAGGGTCCGATATACCCAGTCCTCATATCGTTACAGACTTGGCGACGATAATGTGATCTTCCCTGATTTCACTTATAAACCGCCAACGCATCGTGTACCGAGGGGCAAAAGAATTCTAAATGAAGACGAGGATGATTTTTTGCCAGCAGCTTAAAATCTAGAGATTGAGTTTATAATCTCAGGATACTGAGTATTTAATTGCTGTTGGCTTGAGACGCATAGTCCGAGGTTGCGAATTAATCCGTCAGTTAATTTGTAAATCCAGCTATTGACGGTAAGAGTTTGACCTCGCTCCCATGCCCCCTGAACAATAGTCGTTTGCGAGATATTAACGACTTGATTAATGACGTTTAGCTCGCAAAGTTTGTCGGCTTGTTCGGGCTCGGTCGAGAGTGAGGAGATCAAATCTCCGTGTTTGTAACGCACATCCTGGACATGCCGCAGCCAGTTTGTAATTAGACCGAGATTTTGATTTCGGAGAGCTGCGAGGATGCCTCCACAACCGTAGTGGCCGCATACTATTATGTGTTCTACTTTTAATACGTCCACGGCGTACTGGAGTACCGAGAGACAATTCAGATCTGTATGGACTACCAGGTTAGCAACATTTCTGTGAACGAAAATTTCTCCAGGAGGTAGTCCGACAATTTGATTCGCCGGCACTCGGCTGTCCGAGCAGCCAATCCATAAGTACTTTGGGCTCTGTTGTTGCGCAAGTTGTTGAAAAAACGTCGGGTCATTCGAGGTTACCCGAGTTGCCCAATTCTTATTTGCTTCAATCAAAGAATCTAAATTTCCCATAGCCCAAATATAGCCATGGGAAATTTATTTGGCAAACCAATCCTAATCGCAACTTGTTAAGGAACCTGGCACCTTTTGGAGTGATTGGAGGGCATCGGTGAGGTAGTCGCGGGAGCGTTTGCGGTTATCGGGCCCAGTATCGGGCTCGGTCTGAGGGCAAGCACGCATGGCCGATAGCTTAGCGGCTAAGGAGCGCTCATATAGATTATTTAACCTGGCTCTTAGTTTGGCTTTTGTGGGCTGAGTGCTTGTAGTTTCACAAACATAGGCAGGACAGGAAAGGGTGCTTGTCCCGATCTGGTTTTTTATCATGGTTTTGAATTGCTTAAGATTTCTTGCGGCATCAGCACGTGAAATAGCTAGACTCGCAGTCCCGCAAGCTTCAGCTCTTAAGCTAAATGAAATTACTCTTCCATTGAGAATTTCGGCTTTCTTGATTGCATCGTTAATCTTAGCGGAAAGAGGCACCGTAACACATGAATTTTCACCGTTACTGCTGTCTCTCCAATAACCAGGCAAGGTGTCAGGATCGTCATATCCGCTCATTCCATCATCCACACCGTCTTGGTCGGAGTCGGTGCCACTTGGGGCTGTATCAGCTTGACCGTCGTTGTTACTATCGAAGGCCTCTGTGGAGTCAGGGGTTCCGTCTCCATCGGAGTCAGTATCCAGATAATCTTGCTCTCCATCACTGTCAGAATCAACTGGGTTAGGAACCACTCCTCCAGGTTCAAAAGCATCGTCAATACCGTTTTGATCTAGGTCGCTACCTGATGGTGGTACGAATGTATCTTTATCAGCTCTTTCGATAGTATCGGTAATACAATCTCCGTCGGAATCTTTGTCCCAGTAATTTGGTAGACCATCACCGTCTTCATCTGGAGTATTCTCGTCGGAATCTTTAATGCCATCATTGTCAGAATCTAGGTCTAGATTATTTGGTATTCCGTCACCATCACGGTCGTTCGTAGTTTCAGTAGAGTCGAGTATTCCATCTCCGTCATCATCAGCGTCGCAGGCATTTCCAAGGCCATCTTCATCAGTGTCAGTTTGAGAGGAATTGCTATTTAGAGGACAATTATCTGATCCATCGTTCACTCCATCACCATCATCATCGCTATCACAAGCATCGCCAGTTCCATCGGAATCGGTATCAGTCTGGGAGGAATTGCTTACTAATGGGCAGTTATCTGAACCATCGGTAACGCCGTCGCCATCATCATCGCTATCACAGGCGTCGCCAGTTCCATCACTATCGGTATCTAGCTGTGACAGGTTACTTACTAATGGACAATTGTCAGTGCCATCGTTCCATCCATCACCATCATCATCGCTATCACAAGCATCGCCAGTTCCATCGGAATCGGTA
>CAZWGK010000033.1:14195-16471 GCA_964633685.1 uncultured Bdellovibrionales bacterium
CATCATCATCGCTATCACAGGCATCGCCGGTTCCATCGGAATCGGTATCAGTCTGTGAGGAATTACTTACTAATGGGCAATTATCTGAGCCGTCAGTAACGCCGTCACCATCATCATCGGCATCACAGGCATCGCCGGTTCCATCGGAATCAGTATCGGTTTGGCTGGCATTACTTACAGAAGGACAATTATCCGAGCTATCGATAACCCCGTCGCCGTCCGAGTCTGGATTGTAGGTTGAGCAATCAGCCCCAGAATATCCTGCACTGCAACTACAAGTGCCAGCTCCCGTTACTCCGTCATCGCAAGTTCCGTGACCACTGCAATTTCCGCTGCCTGGGCACTGAGTAGTGCAGGAAGTCCCAAAGTATCCAGTAGAGCAATCAAAGGTCGCTGTAACGGTGGTGTCTCCGCTTAAGGTAAGAGTGCAGCTTCCAGTTCCTGAGCATGTGCCACCACTCCATCCATTGAAAACGAAGTTGCTTGCGGCTACCGCATTTAATGTGACGGTCGAACCATCGAGAAAACCAGCAGTTTCAGTTAAGCAAGAGGTGCTGCAGCTAATCGCCGCAGGAGCGCTGGTTATAGTTCCGCCTGCAGCTACATTTTTATCAACAATTAAATTTACGAGGGTTCCGATTTCGTCTTCATCCACCGCAAGGTTGTTGTTTGAAACGTTATCTGTGACGCCCCCCGGAACTGCAGCTGAGGCTTGATTAGTCATAGAGCTTGTTCCGCTTCCAGCTATGACGGTGCCAGAGATCGTATAAACCACCGAATCGCCTACCGGTATATTCACAGTATCACTTATCGAGCCTGTTCCTGACGCACTGCAGGTTGCCGAACCAGTAGCGACGCAGGTCCAAGTAACTCCAGTGAGTTCAGCGGGTGTCGTGTAAGATACAGTGCCGCCGGTGACACTACTTGGTCCATTATTTGTTACGGTAAGAGAGAGTTGAACGGGTTGACCCCAACCTACTGCTGCGACCCCGTCAGTTAACTCAACAGATAAATCAGCATAAGTAACCCCGGTTGTCACTTGGGTCATGACTAGAGGGCCTACGAGCGATGAAGTTTGGTCGGAATCTATGTTATAGTCACCATGTGAGATATATCCGGTCACTCCTGAATTTATATGAACAGTAAGAGAGAAGCTTCCGGTACCATCCTTCGGAATTGTTCCAAAGTTACACGATATTGTTCCAGCGGCTCCAACGCTGGGAGTAGTGCAGGAGGCACCTGGTGCAGATACCGATTGAAATGTCACTCCGGTCGGCAAATTGATTGTTACAGTTGCATTCGAAACGGCGTCAGAGGAGCCATTTCTATAATTATATGTATAAGAGAAATCGGAATCCGCGTTTGCAGCCTCTGGTCCCGACGCGACAACTGTTAGACCGGGAATAAATGAGCCGACGCCGTCTACATAAACGTAGCCATCGTGGCCAGTTGGTTGACATCGGGAGGCAATAACCTCAACCTCAACAATATCTCCTACATCAAGAGAGCCTGGCCCAGGGGCAACATCGATTAATTGCCAGTCCGTGTATTGATGTAATCCAGAGGGGCTATCTTTCCAAGGAACTCCAGGCTGATTGGAGTACTTGAATGTGCTGAATAAGGTCGTTCCTTTGGTAATATTACGCACTCTTACGAAATAATACGGCTGCTGAGATGCTGTATGAGGGGCTTTTTCTACTACGGGAGCTACCACCAGTCTTATGTGTGGTTTATTATCGGAGGGATCAATGTCTGCAGTAGTAACGGTCATCTGTTGAGTAAGGCCGTTAGCATTTGTCGAATTTGTGAAAGTATAATTTACGCGTGCGGCGCTGTTTCCGAAGAGAGGGATTCTTAGAGTACCTCCTGAGCCGACTTTAATATCTGTAAGACTCTCCGGGCCGCTGCCTGTAACAACTGATGTAAAGTTAGATCCGCCTGAGGCTAAGTTGAGGGCGCTTCTCTGAGTGTTTTCAACAGGGGAGGCAACTGTAACCCCTGTGTTATTTAAGTAGGTGGAGGTCGTCCATCCGGTCAGGTTGCCGGCCTCAAAGCCACCGTTGGTGAAGTCAGCAATTGCTATGGCTAGGAAAGTGGAAATCGCGATACTTAACGCCCAGATACGGTTTTTTCTTTTTGAGAATAATGATGAAATTTGATGTTTGCTCATTTATCCACCCAAACAAAACCTAAAGTGAGCGCTTGGCTAAAACCCAGGGGCCCAATTAGTAGGATGATTCACCTGGCTCGGTGTTTTCGGTTAATTTCGGAAGTAT
>CAZWGK010000034.1:0-12385 GCA_964633685.1 uncultured Bdellovibrionales bacterium
AATGGGTGGACTCCAGTCCAAACAGGCCGCCCTTACCTCCGCCCTAGCTGGATTACAGCAAAAATAGACACTAAACCTCCGTTCTAAACATTCCCCTGGCCCTTTTAAAGATTATTCCTAGGGCTGTCGATACTCCTCTCAGGTTTCTACTGCGAGGATTATGGCACTTGTTAACTTTTTTGGAGCGGCATCCGGGCTTGATACCGGAAATCTCATAAACGCGTTGCTTGAACAGCAACGCAAAAGCCGCATTGCTCCTATACAAAAAAAGATTGAAACTCTTCAGAATACTCGTAGTTCTTTTTCTGACCTTTCAGCTAAATTAAGTAAATTACGTGAAGTGACCTCCCAATTCCGCGAGATTTACGGCGGAGCGATTTCTAAGACCTCGTCTGTTTCAGATGAATCAGTGCTGGTGGCTACACCAAGTAAGGGAGCTTTAAATACATCTGTAACTATTAATGTAACGCAAATTGCATCAAATGCCTCAATCTCATTCAACGACACTTTTTCACAACTAGACTCTACCATTAATCCCTCGGGCCCAACCGCATCGCTCAATATAACTATCGGGTCCGGAAATAGTACCGAGGCAGTAAATCTAACGGTAGATAACAACACCACGGTTAGCGATCTTGTAGCAAATTTTAATCAATCCACCGATAAAGCCGTAGCGTCGGCGGTAAATATAGGAACATCCAGTAACCCCCAATACAAAATAGTATTTAATACTCTGAAGGAAGGCACCTCCACCGGAAGCCTGATTATTCAAGACCCATCTGCATTATTCTCTGGTCAAACAGTTAGCCAAGCCACTGATGCTACACTTTCTATCTCGGGCATATCAGGCTCTATTACGAGAGAGAGCAACTCAATCTCTGATTTAATCCCTGGAGTGAAATTAGATCTGCAAAAGGTTGGAACAACCCTGCTATCTGTATCTTCGGACTCGGAGGCGACCAGTAGTGATATTAAAAACATGGTTGATGCGCTTAATGATATTATTAGTTACACAAATCAAAATGATCTTGTAACTACTGAAAATATCGATGGCGATACCCGTGCGATTTTTGGATCGCTGTCTTTAACATCTCTTGATGAGAGTCTGATATCATCGCTAAAATCAGGACTCTCTGGTGCAAGCATTTTTGGTGGTGCAGTAAATTCACTGGCGGATCTGGGCATTACGACCAACAGAGACGGGTCACTAAGATTCGACGAGAGAGTATTTACTCAAAGTATGGCCAAAGACCCAAGTTCAGTAACAAAAATACTGGGGAATGTGGGTGAAACCCTAGCTAAAACCGACGGAGTCATTGACCAATATAGCCGATTCGGCGGGCTACTAGATGCAGCTCGCACTAATACCGATCAAGAAATAGCTCGGATGAACCAACGGATGACTGATTTAGAGAAGATATTATCTCGACAAGAGGAAAATCTTGTAGCTCGATTTTCTCGCCTTGAAGGACAGATTTCAAAGCTGCAATCTCAGGGGGCTTACTTGCAAAATATCTTAACGGGCCTCAAATAAGCATATTTGCTACCGTGCGCCGTTGCCAAAAATAACGGCTGGGACGGTCTTAAATAAAATTTTTAAATCATTAAACAAAGACCAATTATCTATATATTGGAGGTCCAACTTCATCCAAGTATCGAAATCTTTAATCTCGTTTCTGCCACTTACCTGCCATAAACATGTGATTCCCGGCCGCATACTTAAACGGCGACGGTACCGTCTCTCGTACTGTCGAACCTCAGTTGGAACTGGGGGTCGGGGGCCAACCAGACTCATATCTCCCCTAAAAACATTAAAAAACTGTGGTATTTCGTCTAGGCTATATTTACGTAAAAATTTTCCGAATGACGTCACCCGCGGATCATCCTTCATTTTGAATACAGGGCCTTCCATCTCATTATGGGCTATTAAATCCTGCAATTCAGCTTCGGCTCCTACTCGCATGGATCTAAATTTATACATAGAAAACATGCGGCCATTTAAACCAACACGCTTCTGCTTGAAGATCACTGGACCAGGCGACATAAGTCTAATGCCAGCGGCTATAATCAAAAACAACGGCGACAGGGCGATTAACATCACCATCGCCCCCACCACATCTAGAGCTCTTTTGATACTGAGTTCCCACCTCTCCCCAGGCGGAGTTTCGTAATGGATCAGCGGAATTCCCCCAAAAAAACTTACCTCTGATTTAGCAATACCAACGCTAAATAGGTCGGCACAGAGAGTGGTTCTAATACCTTGCTCTGAGCAGGCAATAACTAAATCCTCAACTTCATCTAAATGGTTTCGAATCGATGAAAATACTACCTCATCGATTGAATGGTTCTTGAGAGCCTCCTGAATTTCATCAGCTCCCCTAAAAATTTTATACTTGTTGGTATTAACCTGTTTAACTTCGGTATCGCAATTTAAAAGGCCAAAACCCAAAACGACCATCCCTAGTTCAGGTCGACGCTCGAGCTCGGCAGCGACTTTTTTCCCCTGCTCACCAGCACCTACAATTAATACATATCTCAGATTCCGTCCTATACTCTTGTGATATCTAAGAAGGGCCCGAACTAAAAATCGCTCAACAATAAAACCTACTGAAACTAACGCACAGAATAGAAGGACTACCGAACGGCTCAAATCTAACTTCAACAGGAATAAAACCGCGGCAATAGCAAAAAAGGTCATAAATGCCGAAAACAAAGAATTGCGAACTATCTTACCTAATTCGAACATCTGACTCGGCTTGTAAGCTCCAAGAACCGACCATGCGAGATTAAAGACCACCATAGATGCAAAAAGCACAACATAATAGGAACCAATAGGAGCTAGAATCTCTCCGCCAAAAGGCAGATCCCAGTGTAGCTCTCCATCAAGAGAAATGAGGGACTGCCGCCCATAGTAGGCGCAAAAAAACATTCCAATAACAAGAACGTTATCGAAGAGTCTGGTAATCCGACTTATTGAAAATCCACTAGGACGAAACATATTAAGAACATCTGTCGTTTGGGGAAGAATACTGAAAATTTAAAGTGATAGCAAAATCTGTTTTTCCCCAAAAAAAAGCCATTTATAGGCTATTTATTATCCTCTGAATTTAACATTTTAATTCGATCTTTGATATTCTTTTCATACCCAACCTCCTTGGGATCATACATTTTATATCCCGCTCTGGCTCGCTTATGGAGCGAGTCTGGTAGATATTGTACATCTGCGACATACCCCCGTGGGTCATCGTGAGGATATTTATAATCACCTCCGTAATCTAAATCTTTCATCAATTTGGTAGGAGCATTTCTTAGGTGCAATGGCACTGGAGCCGCTGGCTGTTCCTCTACCGCTTTTAATGCCTCATGCATCGCCAAGTAACTCCTATTGGTTTTTGGTGCAGTAGCCAAAAATGTAATGCACTGAGCGATTGGAATCCTACCCTCAGGAAGCCCAAGACGATCAAAAGCCTCAGCTGTAGAAACCGCTAGTGGTAACGCCCGAGGATCACCATTTCCGATATCCTCACTCGCAAAAATGATCATACGACGAATCAAGAACCGAGGATCCTCACCCGCCTCTATCATTCTGAATCCCCAATAAAGTGCAGCATCAGCATCAGAGCCTCTTAAGCTTTTTATAAAAGCAGACACAATATTGTAGTGCTCCTCGCCCTCTCGATCATAAAAAGAGAAACCCCTCTCGCCCAGAGTTGCCTGCAAAAGCTGTAAATCAAATTCTTTACCAGGATGGGTCTCAGCTAAACTCTCTATTATGTTTATTAATCTACGGGCATCACCTGAGGCGAACTGCACTAAAAATTGAGCAGCCTCTTCGTTAAATTTAATTTCTGAAGCACCATTGCTACCAACTTTAATAAGCGCCTCAAGTGCTTTTTCTAAAATTTGACTTAGGGAGCTATTCGATAGCTGCGGTACGACCACCACACGCGCTCTGGATAACAGAGCTTGATTGACATAAAAAGATGGATTCTCGGTAGTTGCACCGAACAAGATGACAGTGCCGGCTTCAACATGGGGCAAAAACGCATCCTGCTGCGACTTATTAAAGCGGTGAATCTCATCCACAAATAATATAGTGGGCTCAGGGTATCGCTCTGCCTCGTCAATAATATCTCTAACTTCTTTGATTCCCCCCAGGACTGCTGAGAACTCAATAAATCTTAGGCCTGAGTTTTTTCCCAATAATTTGGCTAAGGTGGTCTTACCTGAACCAGGAGGTCCCCAAAATATGAGAGATGGAGGCTTAGGCTTCTGAGCGCCCTCCTCCAATTTTGCTGACTTACTCAACCGATCGATTAGATCACCTTTTAAATCAGAGAGTCCTACAAAATCCTCCCAAATTTTTGGTCTCAGTATCTCGGCTAATGTTTTTTGGGTGCCTAGTGACTTCACCTTTGGCTCAGTACGGAAAAGATTTAAATTCTTGGCCATATTTAACAACTTATATTATTACCCTGCTTAAAATAGACTGGAACCTGCCCAGGGCTGGGTGACTCTTGGAGGACTAGCAAGTTTCAGATGCTTTGAATAAAGTGAATAATTGGGAGAAAAATAGGGATCACGTTTTAACATATGACCCCACTTTTCTTGCATGAATCTGCATTCCTTTAAATACCTGGCTCGACTCTGTACAGAGTAGTCGCTTACCCTACTCTTTGACTCATAGTGATAAAATTTAGCCTGCGGCTCATATTTAACTAGATATCCTTGCTGTTGAGCTCTGAGACACAGATCTACATCGCTAAAAGCTATCGGCAAGTTCACTTCATCAAATCCTCCGAGCTGCTCAAACAACGATCGGCGAATCATCAAGCAAGCACCAGTGACAGCTGACACAATTTTGGGCTCATTAAATAGCGTTAAAGAATTCTCAGACAAGCCTCTTCCGATGTGCCCTGCTATGCCTCCTAAACCTAACACGACCCCACAGTGCTGAACGGTGTTATCTGAATAAAGCAGCTTGGCGCCGACAACTCCGATCTTATCTCGGAGATTTTGTAACATTAACCTTAAGCTATCTTGATTTATCAGCTCAGTATCGTTGTTTAAAAATAACAAAACTGATCCTGTAGCTGCCTTAGCTGCCATATTATTCAATCTTGAATAATTAAAAGCCCCATCATCTCTAATTAGTTTTACCTTGGAGTCGGTCTCTAAGCTTTGCAGATATTGCACTGAATCACTTTCAGTAGAACCATTATCGACTATGATTACTTCAAAATTTGTAAAACTAGAGCCTTCAAAAATAGAGCGGAGGCAGCTCTCTATTAATAATTTTTTATCTCGGGTGGCGATAATTACCGATATCTTTTCGGTAGGCTCAGCCCTTTCTTCCTTTTTTGTATCATAAACTGATGAGCTCGCTTCTTTTGAACCTGTTTTCCTCTTATGATATATCGGAAAAGGAAGATGAGAGAATTGGCGTTTCTCAAGAGTCAAAAAGGCATTGCGTTTTATCTCAGAGAATAAATCTTCGGCTTTAATTGTGTGACGATTAAATAAATGAGCCGTAACGAAACATAGCGAACCACACATATCTTTATACGATGCTAACTCAGGATCCCAGCTTACTTTAAATACTGGATTTGATAAGACTCCGTTATTATCAATCTCATCTTCGTCTGAATATATTACTTTTATATTTGGGTTTTGCCCTGCTCCCGCCACTAAATATAATGCCTGAGAAGCGATAATGTCCCCCGCTCTAATGGGGGCCAAATAATCACACAACTGAGAAGGATCATTCTTCTCAATAATACAAACTCTTGAGTCATTACAAAACTCGGGTAGTTGATCAAAGATAATTTGACCAATAAATAATTTCCAATCAGGATAGAGCTGCCGGCGGATCGAGGCGATTGTCTCAATAGTTAATTCTCTATTAGTTGTCTCTGTTAAAATTAAACCCAGCACTGGTCGTTTTTGAAATTTATCTATCTGAGCTAATATTTTAATTTTGTCTTGCCGCTTAATTTTCTGGAATTTTGCATACCATCCTGCATAAGAGGAAGGGCTCAGCAACTCAGAGACTCCCCGCACAACATCCAGAAGTCCAAAAATCTTAACTCTTGTCACTAACTTTGAGGTGAGATTAAGTAGCTCTCGTCTTTGGTAAATCTTTTTACCAGTGCTCCTAAATTTTTCTGGCTGTGTGTTTTTTTTTGAATTAGCAACCATACTTAGTTAGTGCTCAATATTTAACTCTGCCTTAGATAGCGCACCGTATCACACCATTTGCTCCAATAAAAAAACATAAACGGACCGAATGGTTAGCAACTGCTAGAATCTCCGATCTCCCAAAATAAATACAGCAATCTCAGTATGTTACAAAAGGCACCTCTTGCCCAACTAGTATCATAACTATCTATGAATTTAGTTCTCTACAATTTCATACGGAAGAGGAAGATCTTTTTAGGTTAATCTAGTTTTACTGAACATAGTCAAACCCAGTCTTCTCAATAGTTCACTCTCTTTTAAGTTTGTTTGCCCTGAGGCGAGCCTTGAGTGGTCATTAAACCATTCAAGGCTCGTCTTAGAGTTCTCTAGCCTGACACTTCGTTAGCGCTAGATACAAACAAACAAGGAGTCAGTTTCAATGAAGACGAAAATCGGTGTTGCGATCCTCGCTGTCTGTGTCCTCTTGCAGGGATGCATTGCGGTGGGGGCTCTGGCTGGTGCTGCTGCCGCGTACGGTGTGACGGAGCTCTTTGATATCAAAGGACCCTGGCGTGCTGTGACGATCGCGGGCGGTGCTGTTGGTGGTGCATACGTTGGTAAGATGATGGACGACAAGGACCCGAAGCAGGCCCAAGAGATGTCGCGGATTGTCCGTAACTCTCTTCCTGTCTCCGTAACCAAGACGTACAACGAGGAAGACGGCGGACGCATCAAGGTCACTGAGAGAATTCTTCAAACGAAGGGTTCGCGCGAAGAAGGTGATGAAGAGGCTTTGTACTACTTCTTCACCTACGAGGAGACCTACTCTGCACCTGAAGGTTCGAAGCCCCCTGTTCGAACCAAGCAACGCATGGGCAACTGGGAAGAGGCGACTTACGAAGATTGGCAACGTGCTGAAGAGCTCAAGCCAGTCAAGAAAGCCCCTACTCGGAACTCGACCCGTCGCTGACTGAGTTAGGAGAGGTTGACCAATCATAAACCCTTAAAAAGTTTATTTTTGACCCAAAAGGTTCAAAAGGTCTTCCTCTCCTATCCTTTAAAATCTTCCCTCCCTATAAGAAAAACAATAACAAGGAATACCTTATGGTTCGCAGGGCGCATATTTATTACAGGATAAGACATTAGTACTAAGTTATGGGCGATATCCCATCTGGGAGACCACCCTACTCCGTGATAAAATCCCTGTATGCTCGATTACTATAAGATACTCGGTTTAAAAAACTCAGCCACCGTTGACGATGTAAAACGAGCCTACCGAATTCTTGCGCGACGGTATCATCCAGACATCAATCCTAACCAGAGTGCCAGTGCAAGATTCAGAGAGATACAAGAGGCCTATCAGATATTGTCGGACCCAGACAAAAGACAGCTATATGATGCGACTGCTGAGGCCTACCAAAAAAAGGTATTCGAAGCGCGCTTAAAGAGCTACGCACAAGGCAAGCCTAGTGCGAGCCATTCTTCTACATCACAGAAAAGTGAAAAACCCAAACAAGGTGCTAGCGATCAAAAAAGTCGCCCCTCTCCCTGGGAGGTTGTTTCCGAGGATTTGGCTGCAATTAAGGAGGGATTTACGGATGCCTCTGAAAAGCTTAGGGGCATTTTCAGCTCCATTAAAAGTAAGAGTTGGGCACTACTCTCTGGAAAGCAAAAAAAACTATCGATAGTAGAGCTATCTATTAGTGTCGAGGAGTCACTTAAAGGGGCTCGAAAAAAGGTAGAGATATTAGAACCAGGCGGTGCAAGGAAAATCTCGATACAGATTCCAGTGGGAGTTCGCGATGGCTCGATTATGCGACTCCGCAAAAAGGGGGAATCTGAGGAAGTCGTAGTAATATTCCGCTTAGCCGCCCATCCCTATCTATCAATAAAACCGAAAGGATTAGTGATTGAGGTCCCTGTTACTGTGAATGAAGCGATTTTTGGAGCACAAATAAAAATTCCAGGACTCAACGACTCTCTCCTGGTCAAGATACCACCCGGGAGTCAATCTGGATTTGAAGTAAGGGTAAAAGGGCAAGGGATTCAGGGGCGTGACTCGGCTACCCCTGGGGATCTTTTTCTCAGATTAATGATAATGGCTCCGACTGAGTCTAGTGCTGCCGGCCTCAATGAGGTCTCACAAAAGCTAGAGGGATACTACTCTTCTCCTGTGCGTGGACACTTTCCTGGTAGTATTCTAGAGGGCAAATGATAAAAAATATTTTTCACTCCGTATTAGCTCAAGCTCTCGGCTTCGCATTAGGAGTCATAATCGGTTATTTCTTCGGCGTTTCAGAGTGGTTTTTTATAGTGGTTTTAGTGAGCCATCTGTTAGGAGCTTTGGCAGTATGCCTATTTCTAAAACTTAGAAGGGCTTGGACCTATCTTAATACCCTCATCCCCCTGGGAATATTCCTAATTACAGTGGTTGGACTAGAAGCATCATCAACTGTGCTCTGCCTTATCTCTCTATTTTTGGCATTCTTATTCTTGCCTACCATTATCTCTGGAGTGCCCTACTACCCCTCTAGCAAACAAACTTATGAGGAGATTATAAAATTTATCCCTCTAGATAGGCCAACTCGGTTTATAGATTTGGGGTGTGGATTTGGAACCTTACTTCTTTACATCTCTAAACACCGACCACTGTGTAAGTGTATCGGACTAGAGATAAGCCCTCTAGCATGGCTAATCACTAAGGTGCGATTTTTGTTTATGCGGATTTTAAAAAAGAGAAAATGCTATATCTATTTTAAAGATCTTTTTTATTACGATTTAAAAAGCTTTGATTTTGTATACACATTTTTGGCGCCACCCCCGATGGCAGCCGTGTGGGCCAAAATAGCGAAAGAACTTCCCAAGGGAGCTATCTTTATATCAAACACATTTGAGGCCCCAGCCAAGGCTTCAGAAGTTATAAATCTCGGTGATAAACTCCAAAATAAACTATATATCTATCGCCGTTAAAATGGCATTTCCAGGCACACAGTCTTAAAATTGTAAGGCCTCCTGCTCTTACCCTTGTCTGTTTTGGATCTAGACACTAACCTCTTAATCAAACCCTAACGGAGTAAATATGGACACAAAAGCCTATGCCAATCTTGCAGCTGACAAACCTTTTCAACCCTACTCTTTCGTGAGAAGGTCGCCAGGACCAACAGATGTCGCGATAGATATAAAATTCTGCGGCATATGCCACTCTGATATTCACACTGCAAGAAGCGAATGGGGACCCGCCTTCTATCCGTGCGTTCCTGGACACGAAATAGTTGGAACAGTAAAAAGCCTCGGCAAAAATGTGAGCACATTTAAGGTTGGCGACACTGTTGGAATCGGATGCTTAGTCGGATCATGCCAGAGCTGCGCCTCTTGTAAAGAAGGGCTGGAACAATTTTGTGAAAATGGCTTTGTGGGAACCTACAACTCACCCCTACCTGATGGTGATTACACTAAAGGAGGCTATTCTTCTCATATAGTCGTTGATGAAAAATTTGTTTTAAAGATCCCTAAGAATCTGGATCTTGCTGGAACAGCTCCCCTTCTTTGCGCTGGAATTACTACGTACTCTCCTCTAAAACATCTTGAGGTAAATACGGGCTCAAGGGTTGGCATATTGGGGCTAGGTGGGCTTTGGCATATGGGGGTAAAACTAGCAGCATCAATGGGGGCGGAGGTTACCGTAATCTCCCACTCAGAACACAAAAGAAACGATGCCAAAAGACTTGGTGCCCATGAGTTCCTACTCTCTAGTAACAGCGAAGAATTAGGGAAAAGATCTAACTATTTTGATGTTATAATCGATACCGTCTCAGCCCAACACAACATGAGCCCTGCTCTAAATTTAGTAAAAAGAGATGGAACCTTAGTTCTGGTTGGGGCTTCTGAAAAACCGCTATCGGTGGATACATTTCCACTTATTTTAGCAAGGCGTAGCATCATGGGCTCTCTAATCGGGGGCATTAAAGAGACTCAGGAGATGCTAGATCATTGTGGCAAACACAACATAGTCTCGGATATAGAATTAATCTCAGCATCTGAGATTAACTCCGCGTATGAGCGCATACTAAAAAGTGATGTAAAATACCGATTCGTTATCAACTGCGCCACCCTTTAATAAGGAACGCCCGTTGAGAGAAGATATAAATATCGACTACTCAACGGGCGCCTCAATAGCTCCAGTCTTAGTTATGAACTAGGATCGAGCCCCGACGGCACCCTTCGCAACAGCTCTTGCCTGAGACCACTTATCCCATGCGATCACAATCGGAGACGCAATAAACATAGTGGAATATGTTCCGATTACGATACCGACGACCATGTATAAGCTCAAGTCAGCTATAGCTCCACCACCGTAAATAAGTAGCGCGAGCGCTGACAATAGCGTAAGCAAGTTAGTAATAATGGTTCTTGAAAGAGTAGCATTGATGCATCGGTTAATAAGTTCCGTGATTTCGAATTTCTTCGATTTAAGAATCTCTTCTCTAACTCTATCAAATATAACAATCGTATCATTGACCGAGTAACCAACTATCGTAAGGGCAGCAGCCAGGGTAGAGGCGTTAATCTCGTGCCCCATAAAGAGGTAGACACCAGTGCACACTATAACGTCATGAAATACCGCTACAACTGCACCCAAAGCAAAAGCAAATTCAAATCTGAATGCGATGTAAGCCAAAATTCCGAGCATTCCGAATATGGTGGCCACTAGAGCCTTGGCTCTGAGCTCCTCTCCAATTGTAGGGCCGACAACATCTGTGCGTTCAATTTTAAATTTATCTGAGAAAGCACTTTTTAATGAGTTCTCAATACTTGCTTTGGCAGCATTATCAGCGCCACTGACTTTGATAGAGAACTGATTACTACCCTTTTCAAAAGACTGAACTATTGCTGATTGCACGCCACCCTTTTCGAGAGCATCTCTAATTGCTTCAGCTGAAGTAGCCTCAGTGAGGGCAACAACAACCTCTGTTCCCCCTTTGTAATCTACTCCATATTTGCTCTCGCCCTTGCTGAACCCAATATAAAATGAGACGATTACAAGCAGTATTGATATAGTAATAGCGATCGGCGCCTTACCTAAGAAATTGATATTGGTATCTTGGGGTAAAATTCTCATATAGATATCTCCTTACCTTTGGCCTTAAGAGGTAGAACTTCAAACATCAACCTGCCTACATAGGCTGCGCAGTAAATGGTCGTTAAGATACCGATGCTAAGAGTAACGGCAAATCCCCTAATCGGACCGGTTCCAAAGTAATAGAGAAGAACTCCTGTCAAAAGGGTCGTGATATTAGCATCGATAATAGCTGTCATAGCCTTTTCGTATCCTGCCTCGACAGCAGCATCCCGAGTGGAGCCATTTCTGAGCTCCTCTTTTATTCTCTCGAAAACTAAAACGTTTGAATCAACAGCCATACCAATTGTCAAAGCTAATCCAGCTAAGCCTGGTAGAGTTAAGGTGGCTCCAAATGCAGAGAGGAGCGCTGTCATAAAGAACAGATTCAATACGAGGGTGAGAATCGCTACAACACCTGACTTTTTGTAGTAGATAGACATAAACACCAACAAGAAAACCGCTCCCATGATAATGGCGGTAATTCCCTTCTCGATAGATTCAGCTCCTAAGCTCGGGCCAACAGTCCGCTCTTCAAGAGCAACCAGGGGGGCTGGAAGAGCGCCGGCACGAAGCACAACTGCTAGTTCATGAGCCTCCTGGAAGGTAAACCCACCAGAAATGCTAGCGTTACCGCCTGGAATTGCCTCATTAATCCTAGGTGATGAATATACAGTGCCGTCTAATATGATAGAGAGATTTCTACCAACATTAGCTCCAGTAATCTGCCTAAATAGAGATGCGCCCTCACCATTTAGAGAGAGGCCGACCTCGACCTGCCCGTTATAAGTTGCAACCCGAGCATCTTTTACTACATCACCAGTCATAAGAACTTCATCTTCTACAGTAACGGGAGCTCCCGATTTATCCCTAAGAGTTACGGTTGGAACAGAACCCATCGGCAGAAGTCGGAACTCTAGTTTAGCAACCGAGCCCACTACCCTCTTTACTGATTCGATATCCTGAACACCAGGCATCTGAAGATTTATTCGTGCTTGTCCAGCTCTCTGAATCAAAGGCTCAGCCACTCCGAATTGGTCAACTCGGTTACGGAGGGTTTCAACCGCCTGTTCGATCGCGGCGCCATCGTGG
>CAZWGK010000034.1:12395-16302 GCA_964633685.1 uncultured Bdellovibrionales bacterium
TCGGTTCCTAAGGGTCTCAATCGCCTGATTAACAGCCTCCTCTTCAATCTTCATGGCATTACCCTCAGATAGAGAATAAGTAATGCGGGGGCGAGTTGTCTCGTCAGCCACTCCCATCATTAGAAGATCTTTAAATTCCTCTGAGACCTTAGTCTTTAAAGTCTCCAACTGCCTGCTACTAACTAGAGTAAGCTCAAGCTTAAAATCATCAGATACTCGAGTCCTTAGAATAGCTACTTTATCTTTTCTTAGCTCTGCCTTTATTGAGTTTGCAATGCTCTGAAGACGGCTTTTTACGGCCTCTTTTGTCTGAACCTCATAAACCAGATGCACCCCGCCCATTAAATCCAAACCTAGATTTAATGGTCTCGAGATCCATCCATCTTTAAAGGTCTCTTTTGAAAAATTCGGAGCCAGGAATGCCACAGCGGCAACTACTGACAACAGGAATACTATTAATCTCTTCTTAACTTCTGGGCTCATATTTATGCTGCCTTCTTAGAAGCCTCTTCGGTTTCTAATTTCTTAGTAACCTTAGACGCTAAAAACTTTACCTTCACTCCTGGGGCTATCTCTAAAGAGATACCATCTTCAGCTATCTCTGATACACGCCCGATGATACCGCCGGCTGTCACCACCTTGTCTCCTTTCTTAAGCCCTTTCACCATGTCATCGTGGGCTTTAAGCTTAATCTGTTGTGGCTTAATCACCATAAAGTAGAAAATAAAAAACACCATGATGAGCATAGGAACCATCTTGCCGATGATCTGCCCAATACTAGGTGTTACCTGCTGATTGGCCTGCGCCAATGCGAGCTCAGGGGCACCCGTGAAAGCCACCGCCATAACTAAAATTAATATTGATACTATTCTGCTCTTATTGTTCTGAAGAGCCCTCAGAGGAACCGAGTGATACATTCGACCAGTCACTTTTAATTGAATTATATAAGTCTTCAAAAGACCCATCTTTGATACAACATCGAATCTCAGCCATCAAGTCGAGATAATGCTTTAAGTTATGGGCACTTAGTAAGACTGGTCCCAACATTTCATCAACTCTAAATAAATGGTGGATATACCCGGCGGAGTAGTTCCTGCAGGCGATACAGCTACATTTAGGGTCCAGGGGGTCTTGGCTCTCGGCGAACCTAGCATTGCGTATATTGATATAAGGCTCAGAACCCCTGATAAAAGCTCTGCCAAATCTCCCTGACCGGGTCGGCATAACGCAATCAAACAGGTCCACCCCGTTTCTAACTGCTTCCACTATATCCATAGGAGTGCCAACCCCCATGAGGTACCGAATCTTCTCGGCTGGCAACTGTTCTGGGTGATAACTTAGAACATCGTACATTTTCGACTTCTCTTCCCCCACGCTCAACCCACCAATAGCTAATCCGTCGAAGTCTAGGGCTCCAAGCTCAGCCGCTGCTCGAGCTCTTAGATCAGGGGCAAAGCTACCTTGGGTGATACCGAAAATTGCTGTGGTGGGATCCTTTCTCGCAGCCAATGAGCGCTTGGCCCACCGAATAGTCATCTCAAGAGATGTCTTAGCTTGGTCATAAGAGTACGACGGAGGCGGACACTCATCTAGCACCATTGCGATATCTACCCCAAGCTCCTCCTGAATCCCAATCGATGTCTCTGGACTCAGAAACATCTTGGCTCCATCAATATGAGAACGGAACTCAACTCCTTCCTCCTGGAGTTTTCGAATTCCAGAGAGACTAAAAACTTGGAAGCCACCACTATCGCTCAGTATTGGACCGTTCCAGCCACTAAACTTATGGATATCCCCTAATTTACGAACCAACGTGGGGCCTGGCCTTAACCACAGGTGATAGGTGTTCACCAACATTATTTGCGCACCACACTCCTTGATACGCTCACAATCTACCCCTTTTACAGTGCCCTTTGTCCCGACCGGCATAAAATTTGGGGTATCGAACTCACCACGACGAGTTTTATAGCGCCCTAATCTTGCCTTGCCTGCGCCACCTAATTTTGTCCAAAAATTCACATCTTTCATAAAGAAAAGAGTGCCACACCAAATTTAAAAAATCACCATGCCATCGCCGTAACTTAAAAAACGGTAACTAGTATCAAGGGCATGGGCATATGATTTAGCCAACAGATCGCGGCCCAAAAAAGCCTCTACCAACATTAAATGACTGGTCCCAGGCTGATGGAAATTTGTAACTACAACATCCACAACCTTAAAGGCATGCCCAGGTTTTATAAAAAGATCTGTTGAGCCTTGAGCTTCAACCCCCTCCAATGCGGTGCTCTCAAGAGAACGCACTACAGATGTGCCCACCGCAATGACTCTTCCTCCTCGTAATCTTGTACCAGCTATCTCCTGACGCAGTTGTTCCGTAATCACAATTTTCTCAGAGGCTGGTGGTTTTATCTCGGTGGTAGCTTTATTTACGAGCGGCTGAAAGCTAGCTGTGTTTAGGTGGAGCGTTATCGAAGCGGTTCGCACACCCTTTTCTTTGATCTTAGCCATAACTTCTGGAGAAAAATGAAGACTGGCTGTGGGCGCTGCGACTGAACCCTCAACCTCACCAAACGGGGTCTGATAATCAACCCTATCTTGCTCATCTGAATGACCCGCTCGAATATATGGCGGTATTGGCATAATACCCACCTGCTCCATCAAAAGACAGGTATCTGATGAATCCTCAGAGTAAAATCTCAAGACGGCTGTATCTTCCTCTCGAGCAACAATCTCTGCTGATAATTGGGAGGAGAATTTTATTAATTTTCCCGGTACAAATTTTCTCAGGGGTTTACCTAGTACCCGCCAGATGGACTCTTTGATATTCGAGACCAATAACACCTCAACCGCCCCTCCGCTGCCATGAAACTCACCTAAAAATCTAGCGGGGATGACCTTAGTGTTATTAAATACGATCAAATCTTTTGATGTAAGGTGTTCAGGAAAATCTAGAAATCTCTGATCTGTTAGGGAAGCCAGATCTCTTTTGATTACTAATAACTTGGCGTCGTGATAAGGCCGGACAGGTCGCTGTGCAATCCTGTCCGGCGGCAAATCGTAGTTAAAAGGCGATATCACGACTTATTAGCGATCTTTTTGAAAACATCCATTAAGTCAAGCGGAAGTGGAAACACGATTGTAGAGTTGTGCTCAGTTGCAATCGCTCTCAATGTTTCAAGATAACGAAGCTGCACTGTTATCGGCTCTGATGACATAATTTCAGCGGCCTCTTTAAGCTTACCAGCGGCCTGAGCCTCACCCTCAGCTTGAATAACCTTGGCTCTACGATCTCGCTCAGCCTCGGCTTGTTTAGCCATAGCACGCTGCATCTCTTGCGGAAGGTCGATATGTTTTAGCTCGACCAAGGAGACTTTAATACCCCATGGGTCAGTCTGCTGATCAATGATCTCTTGAATTCTTAGATTTAACTCATCTCTCTTCTGAAGCAGGTCATCTAGTGAGGCCTCACCACAAACACTTCTGAGAGTGGTTTGAGCGAGTTGGCTAGTTGCATATAAGTAGTTCTCTACTTGAACGACTGCCTTTGCAGGATCCATCGCTCTGAAATAGAGCACGGCGTTTACTTTGATCGAAATATTATCACGGGTGATAACATCTTGGGTTGGGATATCCATGGTAATAGTTCTTTGATCGATTTTTACCATCTTATCGATAAACGGAATGATAAAAATTAGACCAGGACCTTTGATTCCAGCAAGCCTACCAAGTCTGAAAACAACGCCTCGTTCATACTCAGCTAAAATATGAATACCCATTTTGAGTACCACCAGACCCAAGACGAGTAACGGTAAAATTTGCATATAATCTCCTTTTATTTAACTAATCAAAACTAAATCTTTTCTACCTCGAGAATCATTCCTGGCTTCACAGCGACCACCTTAGCCTG
>CAZWGK010000035.1:0-12979 GCA_964633685.1 uncultured Bdellovibrionales bacterium
GCGCACCCTGAAAGCATAGTAATAGTGATTACGGCAGAAAAAATGCCAAATGAATTCCCAAATAACCTCATAAAATATCCTCGCTTAAATAAAATAAAACCAAAGTTCCTATGAGCGGTTCTGGTCATGAATGATAATTGATTCACAAAAAAGGAGCTCAATAAATAATTGGTAAAAATTCGGAGGTTTAGTTAATAAATATTCCAGGCAGCACCCTGACTATTCACTAACTAGCTTCCTATTTTTTCGTGTTTTTTGACCTCAATTCCTTGAAGTTCAATAGAGCAAAATAAAAGAGACGCCCCTTTAAATCCGATTAATAACCCTTTTAGGAGTAACTTAGGTTCTAGCGGGGAAATCTTATGAGAGTCTTATTAAAAATTATTCCATTAGTTATAAGCATTGCTTTTACCTCAGTTGCAACTGCAGAGATCTGCACCCGAGTAAGTAAAACAGTCGACATCGAGCCCGGGTTTGGGGAAGAAGAGGCTGAGAGTTCTTGGTATTTCTTTGAGCAAGCACTGGATGCGGGAGATATCACCGGAGCCACAAATTATCACCGGATGATATTAACTAAGAGATTCCAAGTTCAAAAGTCAGCTAAGGAGAACGCTTATCAAATGTGTAAAAATAACATTTGGGAGGCCTTTAATCAGCTCACTTATGTGCGTGATTTGTGTGCAGACCAGAGCTCTAGCACCGTAACCTGTAAAATGAATGGCCAGACTCTTCGTTACTTACCGGCTCCCTCTACAATCACCTGCGAATATCCTACCTCAGCCGAGCTTCAACTGGACTATTACGATAGCTTAGAAATGCAACAGCCCGAGACTATGGAGCATGTATACGCCTCTGCCTATTCTAAGCCGAGTTCCTCATCCATAACTATGACCTACGATTGTATCCCTGTAGAGAAGCGGGAAGGGTATTCGAGGTATTAATTGCTTTTGATTTTGCACCAGAGGGCTAAATACAGATTTTCAACGATCCATTCCTGTAACCAAGCCCCTTCCTGACTTTGATATTCGTACTGTTATCTTAGCGTTTTCAGGAGTTGCCATATTATCTGCTCGGTTGACTTCTGGAAGGTAATACTTTTCTATTGGCGCTTCAAAATTATTCTTATACTTGCATTCGCCTTGAAGCCACAGAAAGCAAGATTTATCGATGTCAGTGCAGCTTTGAGTTTTTCCTGTTGCGGCAGATGCTAACCCAGAGACATCTACTGTAAGGCAGAGGCAGTGAGGGGTATTTGGATAATCAAGCTCATTACTAAAACGGCCACAGGTAATGGGCATGCCATAATCAACCCGATATCTAAGATAGTGCCCCGCTAATAGGTCTCGTGGGTTATAACCCTGAATTCTAAATTTAACATCAGTACCGTGCGATGAATCGAACCAATTAGCATAAGTAGTATAAGCCATTCCAGCTAGGCCCCAAATCAAAGCGAAGAGAGTAAATCGTTTCATTGTGGCCCCCTGAGTGCTGATTCAATCTTACCCTTAAATTTATACCAACCCCATAAAGTACCCAAAATCAGCAATCCCGAGATAATTAATCCTACTCCAGTTGCAGCAAGGGAGCCGAAAACTTCAAAATAAATCCAGATAAATCGTGTAGCAATTAGAAAAGATAGGGCATTAAAGAGCCGCCTAGCGTTGACTCGTGCAGCGGCAGTTGCTGCAAGTCCGAACAAACTTATGAATATGAGTGCGCCCAAAAAATCACTTCTGAGATTAACAATTAAAAGCGGAATCGCTGTCAGTATTCCTGTTAGAAGGATGGTTAAGCTAAGAATATGGTCGCTATTACTTGTGGATGTTGGCTTATGCCGAAACAGGTAAATCGTGGCAGAGGTAACCGCAAGTGATAGAATCGGGAATATTTCAAATAATGTAAACGGGGTAAGTTTCTGAAATGAAGACCAGAGATGATTAATGTAAGGGACATAAACTAGGATTAGAACCGTCCAGCCGATTTTTGAAAATGATTCAAAAAAGATCCTCAGGTTAGAGTTTTTTATGTAGGTTTGTAGGGCACCAATGCAAATGACGGCGTACATTCCAGCCATAGCAAGAAGCCGTAATCTAATATGTTTATGATTGATATCTCCCACGTCATAGGAACGGCTGCCGTAATACCAAGCAACGTGATCCCACTTCCAAAATTCTAGCGCGATAAAGAATGCAAGTATCCACAACGTTGGCAGCCCACGCGTCTGGGCTAAAATTACAGACGGCAAAATAAGAGTCAGCCAAAAAGCGAGCCCCTGCCAGGTGTCGCTATCTAAATTGTAGATTTGGCTAACCAATCCGATGCCGCCTAAAAAACTCAAGCAAAATAAAGCCAGATATACCTCTCTTTTTGGGCCTGGGTGTTCACTTTGCTGATAGAACGCCCAGCCTAGAAGACCTTGCCATAAAAAGTAGGCAGTGAGTTTTTGTGTTGGGGTGATCTCAGCCCAATTAGCAGCGATAATACTGATGATTCCAGCGGCGATGGCCACGACTCCAATGGCAGCCACTCCGTAAACAATCCAGGACCGACTAGTCTGTGAATTTTCAAAATCAAGGATATTGCGGCCTTGTTCACTTGATATGAATCCGCGCTCTGTCCAGATTTTTAACCGATCTTCTAAGTTGCGAATCGCCATAGGTGTCCTTGGTGGTAGTTGGAGCAGCTTTAAACTTTATAGTGCGATATGGAGTATAGGAATGGGTAATTTTGAGAAGAGGTGTTTGTGGTCAATACGCAGTAAAACCAATGCACAGTAAAACTCTCAGAGACCGCGATGTATATGAAATTACTGAGCAAAAAATATGGCAGTCTATTTATTCGGACATTCACCGCAATCAGCTTTATCTGCTGGGCAATTTTCCTCTGATATAACAGGAAGGGCGGCGGGGAGATATGGATTAGATACTGGTGATGTTGCCCAACCTAGGTGCGTTATGCCGCAGGCGCGGTATGGTTGCCATACTGCAGGGCGGAGCTCTCCACTCTCTAATTTGAGGATAGCGCCGAAGCCTTGCCAGGGAAGGCCCATACTTCCTTTTCGAATAGTCCAGAGTCGCGGAACGAATTCAGGACTTTGACCATAACGTAACATTACTCGCTCAGAGTTCTGCCAAAATCCCGCCATTATCTCTGCTTTTTGCGCTACAAGGTAACGGACTGCGGCTGCCTCGCAATTGCTCTCATTGCAATTATTTTCGCATGAGTTACGAGAGATCTTCTCCCAACAGCACTGTCCAGTGTAGGAGTTTCTAAACTTATCAACCTCAATGCGAGCAGCATCAAGATGGTTCAGGACTTCTAGACGCTCGTATATAGGTTTTTGACTAGAGATTTTTATCTTTGAGGAGTCAAGATTTATAGATTCTAAAAGGCGAATCATGGCCTGCCGATATTGTAGGAATATCTCTTCAGGGATGTCGTTCGCAAAGCTTGCCCGCGCATCGTCTAAAATTATTTCAACTTGAATACCAGGTGCATAAATCTCTTTAACGGCCTCTGCTATTTTAGCTAAATGAGAGAATAGAAATAGCTCCGCCCAATCCGGTTGTTGAGGCACATTTAGACGTCGATTTTTTAGAGGTCCGCAAAGAATCGAGATTGGAATTGGACACTCAGCTATAAGAGCTCTCTCTACGGCCCGTAACCGAGCTTGGCAAGGTTCACCTTTGTTACGAGCAAATCTGTTGCTCAGAATTGCTGATAAGATCTGATTCCCGGTGATTTTCTTTTTGGGTGTCCTTGGCAATGTTTTAGACCAATCCTCTATGGAGGCCATGCTTTCAGTGATTAGAGTATCAACTTGGGACGATGAATGGTCAGAAATTTGAATTAGACTACCGAGCAGTTCCGATGATTTGAGTACCACGAGGTCTCTGACACTTCGTGGTGCCGAGGGTACGAAGGAGATGGATATATGATTATGGCGATTGGTATCCATGGCGTTTGTTTGGTATATCAAGTATTAGCAGCAAATAGCAAGATCTTGAGCCTGCCACTGTAAAAAAAAGAACCTGGCACCTGCAGAGCGCCGCTTTTTAATATAACTGGTGAAATCAATAGCTTAGGCGAGGAACTTGCAGTTAAAACCAAAAAATTTGATTTTTATATCTGTTAAGGGGAACAAAATATATCGAGCAGTAGTAAGACCCTTGGCATATTAGTGGTTCCAACTCATAGTCTAAGGGGAACTTTTTGGGCATCAGCAGCAAGCTTTAAAAATCAAATTAGAAATTAATCGTGATAAAAAAAACTATAAGTATTTTGGTTGCCCTTATTTTGATGCTGCTGGCTTGCCAGATTCTTCAGGGCTTTATTCTAATTGATACCGCGGCACTCATAGGCCTAGGTGACGGTCAGTTCTTTCCTTTGGTCCATGGAAATACCAATGCCTATCATACCTGGCGATTTGACCCGATAGCAGGACTGTTGTTTGAAAATTTTGGATTAGAATTTGCTGCATTATGGATGGTGGCACTTTTTGTGATTGGATTAACTGCTCTATTAGTTCAATTAGAGAATTCTTTTCTCACATCTCTAAAATTTGGCTTGGTAGTGGGAGTGGGATTGCTACTCCTAGTTGGTTTGGATGTGGTTATTATTGGATCTGTATCTTGGGTTCCCCTATTGATCTGGGCTTTTAACTTTTCAATCCAAAATCCCAACAAAATTTCAGGATTAGTTTCTGTAGCATCAATAGTATTGATGATGAGTACTGCTGCAAATCAGGTTGCATCTTTGATCGGGATTGTAATGGGAATTTTTGCCTGGGAACGAGCAAGATATCTTCCAAGAAATTTCAGACGTATGGTGACAGCTATTCTAATAATAATCCCGAGTATTTCAGCTCTTTTTATACCCGGACCGCCGTTTGAAAGGTATCAACCATCCTCTCATTTTGTTCCTGACTATAATACAATTCAGGGAAGATTCGGTTTACTGGGACCCGAAATTCAATTTCCAGTGATTGATTTTCATGCGGTTAGGTTTTTAATTAATCAACCCATTTTTTATCTGGCACTTTTATTTTTTATTTATGCCGCTCTTAAATCATATCAGGAAACTGATCCAAAAATTATAGGACAGCCGGAGCGGCAATTTAGTTGGCAATACCCGTTGGTATTGTTGGTCGTTTTCATAATAGGGTTGTTTTGGTTTGGCTCAGCCATGCCTAATCTTGCCCAACTATCCCCAATAGCTGTGATCAATAGAATGTTGCCAGGATTGTCGTTGTTGGCACTGCCCGTGATTATACTTGTTATTTCATTATTAGTCATTGCTGTTCTTATTTTTCAAGCATTACCCCAAAAGGATCGTGGCTACTATACAATCGGATTTGTTATATTGTTGGCCACTCAAACTTTCAATGCTCCGTTGCTGTGGTCAACTAAAGAGTTTAAAGCCGCCTTTTCAGGGAAGGCAAAAATAGTCACTCACAAGGATTTAAAGAACTCATTCCAAGAGATGAATCCTCAGCAGCAAAGGGCTGTAACTTCACCGAGTCTTTATTTGGTGCGACAAAGGGGATTAGATTCTTGGAGCAGTTTTATTGATGACAAAAAATTGTTGTTCCAAGACCTAGAGGAGCTAAATGCTGAGGTAGCAACTTTTAATAACTCCAAAGATATTAGCAATCTTATTGATGGAGATGTTACCACAAGGGTGAGAGTAGGGCGGACCCCGCAGTCTGGTAAAGATGCACTTTTGATCAAACTCGCTGAACCAACTTCTTTGGTGGGTATTTGGTTGCGTAATGATACTTTTACATCTGATTATCCGAGAGCTTTGAGAATTTCAGTTGCGACGGATTGTTCTTTGGGGGCTCTTAGGGACCGATCTATGTTCACTGAATTAAGAACCATGTTGGATCATCCTAAATGGGAGGGAGCCATTAGGGTAAGCGCAGCAGGTGTGCCCTTTTTTGGACCCATTACTGAGGTAAAAGTACTATTTACGCCCCAACAGAATGTTAGGTGTATTTTAGCTGAACATCCCAAACCAGAGCCCCGTTATGATTGGTCTGTAACTGGGGTTCAGTTAATAAGGCAAAAAGAGACTGGGATACCCTAAATTATCAATCGATGGAATGGGGTCTTTTAAACCGGCAGACCCGAAAACTCTAATCTTTTCAGTATTATCGCGGTCTCTGAGACGAAGGATTCAGGATTCGAGTACGGAGGTGGCGATTGAGCGGCCGATGTTTAAGCAGGAGGTGGCGCCTGGTGAAGGGGCATTAAATACGTTCACAATATTACCAGATTTTTCGATAAAAAAATCATCGATTAATTTGCCATCTGGGGAAATAGCTTGGGCACGTACGCCAGCGTTCCCAGGAACTAAGAATTCCTCCTGAATCGTTGGTACTAATCTCTGAAGAGCTTTGGTAAATATCTTTTTGCTTAGGGATCTTCTAATTTCGTCCCAACCTTCTCTCCAGTATTTACCTGCTAATCTTAAAAATCCAGAATAAGTCAGACTTTCAACTAATTCAGAAATATTTATGTGAGACCAGGAGTACCCCTCTCGAGCTAATGCGAGAACCGCATTAGGACCACATTCCACTCCACCACCTATTCGCGGTGTAAAGTGAACTCCAAGAAAGGGGAAGTTCATGTTTGGGACTGGATATATTGGAATCTTCACAAGATGCTCGAACTCTGATTTGAGGTCATAATATTCACCCCTAAAAGGCACTATCTGCATCTTTGGTTTTAGTCCCATTAATTGCCCGATCCTGTCACTGTAAAGACCAGCGCAGTTAATTAATGTGCTGCAAACAAGCTCCTCTTTCGAAGTTTCAAGTCTGATTTTATCATCACTCCTCCTGATGCCTACCAATTTATTTCCAAGTCTGACCTCTACTCCCCGAGCAGAAAGGAGTTGAACTAACTTTTTGGCCATTGCTGGATAATCAATGATTCCGGCACCAGGAACATGAATGCCTTTAATGGCAGATACATTCGGCTCCCGTTCAAGAATAAAAGCTTTGTCCACCAATTCGCACGGCACACCGTTTGCCTTTCCTCTTTCGAAAATATCATTAAGCGGACCAAGTTCCGATTCGCATGTTGCAACTATAAATTTTCCTGTAATCTTGTAGGGAATATTATGTTCTTCAGCAAATTTAATTAACTCCTCTCGACCTTTTTTGCAGTTTAATGCTTTTAGCGAATTAGGTTTGTAATAGATACCAGTGTGAATGACCCCTGAGTTTCGACCTGATTGATGTTGAGATACGTCCTCTTCTTTTTCAAGTACAATAATTTTTTTATCGGGTGATATACTGGATATTTGATACGCAGTTGCAAGTCCTATTAGTCCACCACCAATGATGATTATCTGTTCCATATTAACCCTCTGTAAGCCCAGTATATTAGGGCCGCGTTAAATGGCAATTAATTAAATACCGAACTGCATAAAGGCTTAAGAGCCCTAATTCAGACCGATTGCGAGGGCTTAAATAAAAATTGATACCCTTTGTGGAAAGGCCTTCATAACTGTTTTAGCGAGAAAATAGGGTGAGCATTTTTCAAAAGGTTTTATGAAATTGTCCACTCGAATAGCTTCCGCTCTTGTTATTTCTTTATCTGTCACACCAATCAATCTTTTCGCTGATGTTGCCCTCTATACTCTAAAAACAGAGAGTGCTACTCCAATTAACATGCTGTCATCGGATTTGGATAACGATAGAGCTGCCGATTTTGTTGTAGCAGGTAAAGCGATCGGGCAAAGAAGTATATTAAAGAGAATTAGTGAAAGAGGTGACCAAGTTGTTTGGTCGTTAAATGCAGCCCAGCTTGATTTACCATCGCCGAATAATTTTACCGCAAATGATCTCGGGCATGCTTTGAAGATAGTATCAGATTTAAATTTTGATGGCGTCCAAGATATCCTTGTTTCTAGCCCCAACATTAATCATCCGAATCAAAAAGGAGACATATTCTTGATTTCTGGTCGAGATGGCTCTTTATTAAGAAGATTTAATCAGCACGGTTTTCCTGGAGATAAAATCGGAGAGTCACTAGCCGACATGGGGAATAACCGATTCGCTGCATGTGGTTCAGGGAAGGTTTCTACTGCATTAACTGTTCCGGCTCGTTGTATAATTTTTGATCTTAATAACGGCGCAGTAATAGTTCAAAAGATCTGGGAAACTGGGGCTGGATTCGGCGCAAGCCTAGCTACTATTGGTGATTTAAATGGCGATGGTATATCTGAGTTGGCGATTGGCGAGCCACGGCGGCATCGGCAGACGCCAGGATCTACTACATATTTAAACGGACGAGTAGAAATAGTATCCGGCGCCAATTTAAGCTTGATGCAAGAGATCTGGGGTGCTCCTCAAAACCTTTTTGGCTCTCGTATTGTCACACTCGGTGATATTAACAATAACGGCTCTATCGAAATAATGATCTCTTCTTTAGGGTATGGAGCACCTCTAAATAGAGTCAGTATTTTCTCTGTAACACAACAAACTTCCTCCTTAATCAGAGAGCATTTGGCCAGCTCAGCAACTGCTAGTTCGTTCGGGTCTGCACTAGCAGCGATCGGAGATCAAGATGGGGATGGTATTGTTGATTATGCGATAGGAGAGCCACGGTTCCAAAATATTTACGGTGATGCTGGGCGTGTGCTTGTTTACTCTGGGCGCACTGGTCTTACAATTGAAACGATTGCAGGACGGAAAGCTTCTTATGAATTCGGCGCTACATTGGCTAGCATGAGTGATGTCAGTCAGGATGGTAAGGCTGATTTACTTATTGGTTCGGCCACTGGATATTTAAATTCTGGTGTTGCCACTGTGTTTTCAACCGACGATTTCGCCCGGGTTCCATCCATGGTGTGTGATGGCGAAAAAGAGGAGTCTATGAAAATGTCGATGAGTCCATCACTCGCTATAAATACTTCATTAAATGCCTCAGTCGCACTTCCTTCTTTGGCTGGCCAATTCGTTCTATTTTTGGTTGGTGAGGTTGGAGTCAATTTCGGGCCATCAGCTTTTCAGGGTTGTGCTTCACCATTGGCCCTTTTCGGCCACAGCAATACCTGGCACCTGCAGCACTTTGTACTGGCTGATAGTTCGGGCATAGCTAATTTAACCTTACCTATTCCAAATGACCCGGCTCTAGTAGGAGAGAGATTAACTGTGCAGGCTATATCTTTTGACAGTAAGGGTAATCTTATTACCTCAGAGGCCTGTGCTATTAAAATAAATTAAGAGTGATTTAAATATCTAAGCACACAATTATTAAGGAGGTGGTAATTAGCTGCCTCCTTTGATTGCTTCGATCCCAGTAATCGTGATACTCACTCATTCGCTACTAAATTCATACGGGTAAACAGTGATGAGGGTTTAAATCGAGTAGGGACCTGAGCTGAGGGCTCATATTCCTGCTTGATTTTATGTTCTAAAGGTTGGAACAATTAAGCAGACAATCAAAAAAGGAGAAAATCGTGCCTACAAGTAAAAGCATGATCGATGCTCTCTTTGCTCCCAAAGACGAAGACGTTTGGCGTAATGCATCACGTAGCATCGCCCGGATCGCAGAGATGTTCAGCGATGCTGACCCCAAAATGGTGCTTGTTCTTGGATCAGGCTGGGGCCCGGTTCTCGAAGCTCTTGGGCCGAAGGATTTTGTGGAGTTTCAGGAGCTGCAAGCTGGCTGGGGTTTTAAACCTGCACCAGGGCATGCCTTGAAAGTCTGGCGGTGTCAGTACAAGCGCCATCCTTTGCTTGTCTTTCAGGGGCGAGTCCATTCCTACCAGATCAATCTTGGTAAGCCGATGGCGTATGCTCCCGTCGTCTTGCCTGCACTATGCGCTAAAGTGTTCAATGCGAAACTCCTTCTGACTAGTTCAGTTGGGGGTATTCGTAGTGACCTCAATCCTGGCGATCTGATGATGTCTACGGATTTTATTCCGTTTGTCACACCAGGTCCTGTGCAAGGTGGAGCGTATTTTGCCTCTATGGAGAATCCGTCTGATATGGATATGGCAAAAGCCATGTTCAAGGCGGCCAAGAGTGCAAAAGCAACCGTCCATCAAGGGGTGCTCGGCTGGACACTTGGACCTCAGTTCGAATCTGCAGCACAGATTAGGGCCTACCAGACCATGGGGTGTGATGCAATTGGAATGAGCATCGTGCCTGAGTGGATTGTTGCTCGCACGGGGCTGCCTCTTTTTGGTAAGGAACGGCCAGGCCAAAAACCTGTGCCTACCTTGGCACTCTCTGCGGTTTCCAATCGAGCTGCTGGCCTTGGCCATCAGAATGTTTCAGCGGATGAAGTCTTTGAGACTTTGCAGGCTACCATGCCCAAACTCTCAGTTCTGATTCCGAAGTTTGTTGAAATGGCCCTCAAGTAGGACCTTTTGGCGGACCTTCAGGGTTTTTCATCACTGTTAAACCCTACCTTTTCTATATACAGCTTTTGTTTTTGAAACTAACTAAGGCCAACAAAGGGGGCTACCCTGCATTGTCCTGAAGTTAGTGATTGAGCAGCCGATGTAATAATAGGGTCAGCAGTTTTGACCGCCTCGGTCATCAATCTACTACCGCGCTCTTGATCTGCTGAAATATAAAACGCCAAACCCAAATTCCATTTCGCACGAACATTTTCAGCACAGAGAGCATGAGCACCGTGAGCGGCAAGTATCACGCTGTAAGCATCAAGATAGTTTTCTGTCGGTAGCCAAGGTAGCTTCAGAGCCGAGGCTCTTTTTGCAAAATCAGTATATGCCTCTGCTAAAACATTCGATGAATCGACATTCCAACCCTCAAGCGAATAGAGCGATTTGATGTTATCAAGTGTAATGAAAGTGTTTCGCAGATCATTCTGCTCGTTACTCGAGGTTTTATCTTGTGTTGATAGCGAAGTTGGCCTGTTTAAGAAGCTTCCTAAAACTCGATTCACATGCATCGCACGTAGTCCAGCTAAAGCGAATCGAATACAGAAGTCCCAGTCACCTGCAGCTTTTAGTTTTCCATTAAATCCGCCTATTTTTTGATGCACGGATTTTCGCCATAAAGGCTGGCAACCAAATTGATAAGATAAAAGAGCTTCGGGCCCGAAAAATATTGGATACCGGTACCTAATTTTGCCCTCATTTGCATAAAACGGTTCGTTAGCAATATTGCTTTCAAATACATCGGCATAAACAAGATCAATACTGGGGTTAGCCTCAATTGATTTAAATAGAATCTCTATGCCCTCTGGATGATGGCGATCATCAGAGTTCGCGTTTGTTAAGTACTCACCTCGGGCTATACTAATGCCGGTATTCCAAGCTTGATACAAAGTCTCTCTATCTTTAGTCCGATGATAAATAATATTTGGGAAAGCAGCTTGATAGCGCTCTATAACCACCTTTTCATTTTGAGGGGAATTGCTATCAACAACTACTATCTCCATCTCACCTTTGCGAAATAAAGATTGTTGAGTAAGATCTTCCATCAAACCTTGGATATATTCCATGGAATTATAAAGTGATACGAGTGCCGAAACTTTTATCATAGTTGTCCCTCCAATGAGATCAGTTGCTCAAGTTGAGTTCGCAATGGAAATAGCGGTGATCTTTCTAGTACTGTTTTTGCCTGAACAATAGCGTCTACAAACTCTTTACGGTCGGCATAAATTAAAGCCAAGCGAAAGAATGGTTGCCAATCATCAGCAGTCGCCTTTAGTGCTGCTTGTTTATAAAAAACAAGTGCTGTTTCTTGGTCATTTTTATATTCAGCACGGAGGCCCTGAATTAGGTAAGGCCACGAGAGACTTCCGTCGTTTTTTGTAATCGCCTCTAGATCTTCATTCGATAGAGTTTCAGAGATTGTTAAATCATCATGATCTTCTAACAGAACCTCAACTGGGAATTTGGTTACGTTAGTTATACGTTTAATACTCTCAGGTAGAAGTATCTGGGAAACAGGTCGAGCTTGATTTGATGCAGTGGTATCTCTCTGTGCCCTCTCTGCTACAGCTTTCTCTGCAAATCCAATTATCTCTTCAGCTACAATTCGCCAGGTTCGAGCACGCCCCAAAGTCTCGGCTTTTCGGGAAATATCTTTTTGTCTCTCGGTATTTCCCAGCATATTTTTGATTGCGGACTTTAATGTTGCCGGAGATATCTCTTTCACTAGGTCTCCCAATTCGGGATTGAGGTATTCGGGTACTCCTCCTACACCGAAGGCAACCACTGGACATCCAGATGCTTGAGCATCCACAACAGAAAGTCCCGCAGATTCAAAACTGATAGAAGGAAAAACAAGAAGGCCCGCTTTTTGAAGATGAGTAGAGAGCTCTTTTTGTGTTACTTTACCGTGGAATTTGAGACCAGGAAGTCCTCTCTCAAATTCTTCTTTTCTTGCAACAAAGTCGGGCCAGTAATTTTCATCACCAAAAATTGAGAGCTTAAGGCCCGGAAACTCATTTCTGAGTTCGCTAAACACTTGGACTAAGACGTGAATTCCTTTGGCAGGTTCAATTCGGCCAATAAATATAAGTTGATTCCAATCTCGGCTCTCTGGTCCAGCATATTGAAATACCTCAGGATCGAATCCGTTTTTTACAACGACAATTTTGTCGGCAATTGTTCCTCGCCCGAGGACAAGCGATCTCTGTGCAAAAGATACGCATGTCATATAATCAATATTTTCCATTACTGTAGCTGGTTCTAGACCGCTAGCATGAGCTGAAGGAGCGTGATTAATTACTATCCTAGAAAGGCAGTTCGAATGCTCCTTTAAAAACAAGAATGGATGAACCAAGGTAGCACATAGGGCGTGGAAGGGGCCTATTGATTTTAGCCGTTCACTTAAGCGGTGTAGATTGTACTCTTTGCCAAAATTCCAGAACTCGATGCCATCTTTGATTGTTTCACCGTCGGGTAAGTTGGCACAGGCGATAACTCTATGACCCAGCTTAAACATCTCTCTGGCTAGAGCCATGGTGGCACTTTCACCACCACC
>CAZWGK010000035.1:12989-16007 GCA_964633685.1 uncultured Bdellovibrionales bacterium
AACGCCGTCTGGATATACCTTCCAGTCATTAAAAAAAATTACTACAGCTGGTTTATTCGCCATTAAACAGATGCTCTATTAATAAAGTGATGGGTCTCAGGGGGTTAGATGATTCCTTAAAGGTGCCAGGTTCTTTTTTCAGGATATTGGTAGAGGGCAGGAAGTAGGGTAATTATTATTAATTAAATTAATCAGTTAGCTGATGCCTATCATCGGCACTGAGGAAATTATTTTACCATGATATTTCGTTAAAAGATGGAGCGAATCAAAAAATCACTGGATTGGATTATTCCGCTGATAGAGGGGCACGGTATTCCTTATCAAATAACAGGTGGATTTGCTGTATGTCTTTATGGTGGCAGTCGAGAGGTGAATGATATCGATATCGATTTACCTGCTGCAGGATTAAAGAAGTTAATTCCAGAGATAACTCCCTTCATAATATCAGGACCAGAGCGTTACATAGATTTTACCTGGGATGTTGATATCGTAACTCTTGATTATCATGGTCAGATAATCGACCTCACTGTAGCTGAGGATGCATACATAATTAATCATAGAGTTGGTGCTAGGGAGCCACTGCTTATGAATTTTGAATCGGTAAACAAAATTGATGCTTTTGGACATATTTTGTCAGTTCAACGGCCTGAGGACTTAATCGAATACAAGTCAAAGATGGTGTACGAAGAGTCTAAGCATAGTGGGGATGTTGCCGTGATAAGGGAGTTTTTAAAAGCTTTGCATAAATAGATAAAACCGCAGGTGTTAATAATCCTGTACTATAAATGAAAGTTTCTTTTTTGGATTAGCTCCATAACCGCTGCAGGTGCCTGGTTTTTAAATACTCAGGAGCTATCAAGTTGAGTTACTGCATTTTTGAATTAAGGCGGTAAATTCGCGTTATGGTGCGAGACATAAAGGAGGAGTCGGCCAGCTGATTGAATTCAGAGTGATTGAAGGCAACTGGCTTGCCCCTTAAAAATTCATTTAGTTGATAATCTCTCACTGGAAAGATCGCCGCATAAACCTGTTGATGACCATCAAGGTGATTCCAAACTACAGGGTGCCCTATGTCATATATTGAGTATCCTTTGTCAGTTTTAATAACCGAAAACATATGCTCCTCGACACCAGTGCTCTCACCAGTTGAGATCAATCCAAAACATGTGGTGACATCAAAACCTAAAAATGACATGGCTTGGGAATAAAGAGGGCTTCTCTCCATGGTGCCTGCCCAAGATTTACCTTTTATATCCGCAATATTTATAAAGGCATGTAACCCGATATCTGCATCGATACTAAATTTCAAGGCTCTTTCGGATTTGGGATCATAATGAAGAGGTGAATTAAAATATCTGGCAACAGCACCACCCGCAATTAATGGAGATTGGACTCGCACGCCTTTTTCACTGCTATTAGTAGCAAGGTACCTTTGACACGACGAGATAAATGATTCAGTGAAGAATTTGGGATCATTAAGTTTTAATGGGAGTGACCAATTACTACCTCTAATTATGGTCTCTGGATTAAAGAACCCAACGAAATTCCCAGCTGAAAAGTCAGAGATGGGAGTAGTTGATGCCATACGATTGGCTCTTATGTTTACAAACTCGGTCAGAGCCGACCAAGAAAAATTGGGGTGTCGTAATATACCCGATAGCGAGGATGAGCATTCCCGCAAATTCTGAGACTTAATAAATTCCTCTCCGATAGAATCAAGACTGGCATTAGGCAACCTAGGTTCAGATGGTGATAGAGAGTTTTCTCGATTAGGGTTCTGTTCAAATTGATCTCCAGTTGGCTCCATTCGATGCATGATGAACTATTTCCTCGCTGAAATACAGAAAATATAAATTTTGAGACTCTTAGCAACTATTTTAAAAGTTCGGCGATTACTAAGCGCTAACTTTATTTGGGAGAAATTATGAAGGTAAATCAATATGTAACAATGAGTCGAGCATTCTCTGATGATGAAATCGTTGATGCTTTAAAGCTCATAACAAGGGTCGGAAAGAGTTCAAAAACCCCTAGACCTATCGGAGACTTAACTAGAGTGAATGAGCAGGAGTTGTTTGCTGTTTTCACTTATTTAAGTTTGAAGGCTGAAAAGCCTGGTATGGCTAGTCAGTTTATAAAGGAATTTAGAGACCAGTATGAGCGAATGGCCAAGGTAGACCCAGTTTTTGGCATTTACGAAGGTTGTCGCGTGGCTCTTCAACGTGTCAAAAAGTCTAAAAGCTTAACTAATCATGAGGTACGAGATATTCGTTTAACCGCATTGGGTCGTTCACAACTCGATTCAGTAAGAGATCAGGTAGACGTGAAAAGAGTGACAGAGGGCCGTGATGATACAGCAGTTAGAGCAGTCCGAACTGCAATCAAAAAAGTTAAAGAAAATCCTGACGCGACTCTTGATGAACTTAAAAGCTTTCGTGATAAGAACATTCAGAGAAGAAAAGATAATCGTATTTTAAACTAACTCCTTCTGGGGGTGGTAGATTTCTACTGCTCCCATTTTTTAACGACCTCTCGTAATTCGAGAGTCGTAATGTGGATCCTTGAATTCAATAAGGAGAGATTTTCGAGGAGATTCCACTGGGTGAACTGTATGATAGAGTTGAGGACTTAAGAGAATGCAGTCACCTGCTTGAAGATGAGGTCTAATTTGTTCACCATTCTTAAGCTCAATCTCCAGGGCGTTATCAGAGGTTGGATTCATATAGACAAGCAGAACCGCCAGAAGGTCGGGGCGATATTCGCCATCTTTATGACGATCCAAAAACTCATTTTTATGGTAGTTGTTGAGTAAAACTGTTCCGATACTAATTTCCGGTTGATTAAGGGTTTTTTTTGCAAATTCAACAATTTCTCCATTCTTTAAGAATGAAAATAAACCGGCAAATTTAGGATTACAAACCCACATATAATCATTCAAAACGATAGCCCCACGAGTTTGATATCTACCTGCACGGCAGTCTATATCCTCTGCTGATTTTAAATGATCATTTAGAGATACAA
>CAZWGK010000036.1:0-11976 GCA_964633685.1 uncultured Bdellovibrionales bacterium
TCAGCCAGTAACGGGTTTTTGTGGAGACAGGATCCGACAAGCAGGTGAGGCCTGTGAGGTTGATGATTTAGGCATTTGCGGCACGCTGGGGTGTAATATCTCGACTTGTCAGTGTCTAACTAGTGGTGGCACTGGTGGATCAGGGGGTCACTGCGGTGATGGCTGGGTTAATCCTCTAAGAGAGGAATGCGATGGTGATGGTACCTGCCCAGGGAATGATATCTGCCACGACAAATTATGCACTTGTATGCCGCCAGTAGTAGGCACTGCCCCTGGTACTGGCCCCGGACCTGGTCCGGGCCCTGGTCCTGGTCCGGGCCCGCACAGCGGCGAGCCTACAGGTAGCGTGTTACCTGTCGATCCGCGACCAGGAGGGGTAATTGAGGTTCCCATACCTGGACAAGGAGAGGGAACCCCCACAACTAACCCTGCAGCAGATGTCGATATTATAAACTTTTAATCAAAGGCCTTGATAGCCTATTCCTCAAGAGATCGTCGGGTATTGTGGTAGGGATTCAGGTGCCGCCACCTTAGATCATCTTTTAGGTGATAACCAAGTATTCCAAATATAAATTGATTTTCGGAATTTTTTGGAAGACGACTTTCTGTGTACTTTTCAAGATATGAATCAATCATTCCTTCGCCGCTGAAAGTGGTTATTGGCTGGGAATAATTAAATTTATCGAATGTATTTAAACGGCTATTAACTCTAGGGCTACTTTCCTCATTAATTCGTTCCAATGAGCTTAGCACGTTGCGTGGTTCATAGAACCGCTCAAGCATTCCAGTGGCCAAATGGCCAGGTTCAACCCCTGCAACAAATTTTGTGTTAAGCCCTGGTAATAACTCTTGGATGTAGTGGTCTACCCTAAGTGCCTTTTCGCTCACTCGATAGAGCTCATCCAAATTCATCTCCGCAGGATTTTTTTGAATCATATCTCTGCCAGATGCTGTTTTGTAGCTTAAATCAGGATCGTGTGGGTTGGGATAGGTGAGGCTAGTTGGGTTAGCCAGGTCTACGTCTCGAGCAATAACTGCTACCTTGTCAGTAAAATCTTTGTAGGGAGTAAATATTTTTGAGCTTATGGGACTCGGATAATAAGTCGGAAAGCTGTTGTTGTATTCACTGAAGTCTTGGTCTAGATTGAATTCCAACATGCCAACCCAACCCTGATACAAGCCTAGACTATCCCCGCTGATTCTTAGGCCTGGGATATATAAATATCCCTTTAAATGGTTAACAAATGCATGAAATAAATTTCCTTGATGAACATCTTCCACAGAGCCAATAGTGCGATAGAGCCCTCCGCAATAGTTCATTTCTCCATATCCTGAACCCGCTGCCTCGTTATGCGAACCTTGGGATAAGCTGTATTTGCTATAAATAGCTCCAAAAGGTTGATTGCCACCGTGTACGCCAGGAATTAGTTCGATGTATGTTATGCCTGAGGCCTCAGTGACAGAAAGATTGCGCTGATGCCCACTTGGAGAGAAGTCACGCCTTATTGCTTCTTCATAGGGGGCTTCATAGCTTATAATCTGTCCGAGTGGATTGTACTCTATCGAATAGGTCGAGCCTGCTGCTACTGATGATACAGGTTTATATTTATCTGATGCATCGTAATTGATCGTTACCATCGGGTTATTGTCTCTCTGAAACGAGATTAGTCGCCCGTCTACCTCGTAGTTCATATTAATGGTTTGTCTTGAATTGTTTAGAGTATCAGTTTGAATAGTCATCGGTGCCCCGCCCGACCCCCTTCTTAAAACTGTTTGTGAAAAATTACCTCCAGGGTAACCCCACGGAGTTAGGGCAGTAGTGTATTCCCATTTGCCGAGTCCGCCAAATAAATTATCGTAAAAAAACTTGACCGTCTCGCCTTCTGGGGCTGGATACGAGCTGGTAATCTGTCTTAACTCGCCACCATAGTAGCTGAGATCGAATGTTTTATTGGTGAGTGGATGGATTACTCTTGAAATTAAATTGGTTCCAAGATTGTCGTATATTATCGCTGGTGTGGTTTGAGAGAGGTTTGGAATAAGTATCTCTGACATCTCTCCAGTATGCTTATCATAATTAATTTTGAATCCAAGCTTAACGCCCTCAAGCAGCTTTACATTAAATTCAGTTAATTTGCCGTGCTCATTCCATCGGTATTCGCAGTCGACCGTCTTATTCGTTACAGGATTCGTGTCGCTTGAAGAAGTCATTCGATTGTTATGATCGTGACTGTTTACCGTAAAGAGGTGTCCCCAAGCGCTCCATGGCGGTGTCCCGCCGTGAATTTCAGGATGTGTTAAAGCCTTCCCGGTAAGTTTTGTTTTAGTGTCGTCATCGTAAGAATTGATTAAGGTATGGCGTTGAGGGTCGCTAAATGGCCCGTAATTTCTCTCGGTTAGTTTTCCATGTACGAAAATATCTTCGACCCGACTACCATTGTACTGGTCGCCAAACTCTTTCCAAAGAGCTTGTTTGTTCCCTTCTTGATTAGCGTAAGAATATCTTAGTTCAGGCAAGCCTACAGATTGAAAATTTGTGATTCTGCGAACTTTATCGAACACCGTATTTCTAATTTCATAACCAGAGCCATCAGTTATTCGCATTCCATTATGTTGAGGAAGCCAGTTAAAGGATTTAATGAAAGTCTCTTGGGGAAAGTGGCCTACTGACTCCTGTGTATAATTAGATTTTAGAGTCGTACTGGTGGTGTATCTGGTTAGGTAATAATCATGATTAGGAAGACCGGCATAGAATATTTTAAGGCCCGACTGAAGCGGTGAGAATCTTAATCCGTTTAAAAATTCCTGAGCTATGGGCCCACCACTTTTGATTTCCGCGATTCTAGGGGTGCCTTCAAAATCAAAGATATGTCTGTCCGTAATACCGCCACCCGTCTCGTCAGCGTTTAGAGTTTTGACCCTAAAATTTGCAAATGGAGCAATAAATGGTCTCAGAGTGGTAAATATTGGATTTCCGATGACATCGAATTGTGTTGCTTTGTTTGCATAAAGGTTCTGTGCAATTTTGTTTGCTGTCTGGTTTAAATTTCCAAAGCCATCGAGAGATAAAATCTTTTGCCGAAGAGTGTCTTTGGTAAATGTCACCAGGTTGTTTGAAACTATATCGGTTACTCCGCCTAGTTGGCGGTTTACGCTTTTTGAGCTAACAATCTCGTCACCGACTTTTTTTATGATACCTTCTATTTGTAAATTCTTATCGTAAGTGTATTCAAATTTGAAATTTGGGTGAGATTCTCCCTCTAGCAGATGAGTTATGGGATTATATGTAAATGTAACTTTCGGACTATTTTGAGGGGCGGTATTCGGTGTGCGGTAAGTTATATTTAAAAAATCGTTGTATCTATTATATCTTGCTAAAATGCTTGAGCCATCAGGATAAACAATGCGGCCCGGCAGACCATTTGTTCGGCCTAATATTTCATAACTTACTACATTTCCCTCTTCTTCGTTCAGGTTTTCACTAATTTTCGTGAGGTATCCGTCGTTTGAGTACTCCATTGTTTTGTGTGAGACCTCTTTTGCGAGATTGATTTCCTCCTTATATATTTTCTCTTCTATTAAATTTACGAAGAAAGGTTTGTTTAGACTAGGAACAGAGGGTTGATAGACTCTTGATGAAATTTGTGTTGGTTCTTGTGCAGATGTGCTGATTATCTGGGTATATTTGCCGAGGGCAAAATCAAAAGTTCCACTCTCTGAAAATTGTCTTCCATTATCTTCACCCTCGATACGTGTAAGGGCTACAAACTGCGGAGGATTAGATGTTAGTCTTAGTGAATAAGGCCCAAGCTCACTTGTATAGGAATAATGAAAATCTCCAATTATTTTAAAAGCAGTTTCTAATGGGCTAGTCGGTGGATGCTTACCCTTGGTAACCACTTGTGTTAGCAACGAACGCACTCCGGCGGGGTCGGCTGTCATGGATATTTCTTTTCTCCAAATCTGATTTGTATGGAGGTTAAGTGTGACATTAGTGAATCCATTAAATTTAGAATCAGGGGTGCTGGGCGGTAGCGGCGTATAAGCAAAACTTAAAAATGTGGGTTGATAGTCTTGGTTGTTTGAGGCGCTCACGTAAGGGTCGAAACGCAGGTTGCTTAAGGGGTAGAATGGTGGAGTGACCCCTGGGTTGCCATAATTTACTTCTTTTTTACCCCCTGTGCCTAAGACGACAGTTTTCATTAGGCCCCGAAAGGTTGAGGATGAGTTAAAATAAGAAAAACTTTCTAGGCCTATTATAGAGCTATCTGCTGCAAAGGACTTTATATAAGAAATTTTACCTGTGTTGTTAATATCTGGTTCAATTGACCAAGTTTTTAGAATGGATTTATCTGCACCGCTTTGGAGTTTTACCGCCTTTAAATTTTGATTATCATCATAGGTAAGATTCAAGAAGTATTGCCCGGGTAAATTTGGGTGGCCATTTTGATGGACTGGCCGGTTAAACTCAACGGAGTACAGTAGCCCAGAGGAGCCCACTTCTGCGCTATCTCTGACAAAGAATGTTTGAAGACCCTGTTTAAGAATTCTTCTCGGTTTCGATACAGTCGGATTTCCAGGATCGGGTGGTGCGAATCTAGTAAGGATACCATTTGAGTCGTGACGATCAAACCAACCGTTGCCTGAGCCAATTGTGCGAAACATAATGCCTGAACGGGAGCCTCTCCACAATACCCCGTCTTCTAATTTAACTAGTGCTTCTGCACAGTCTTTGTCTTTAGCAAAATAAAAATAGGTATCTCCTATTTGTCTTATGTAATCCTCTAATATTCTCCAACCAATAACAGAATTGTATTCCAGCTCTAGATACTGCCCGCCAGGCGTTTCAAATTTATAAACATGAGTGAAAATTCCAGAGTTTAATCCGCGCTCACACAATGGTGTAACACCCGCCTGGGCAGGGGTCGCTGCGGCTGGTTGAGGCAGCGAAAAAAAGCAGAATAGCAGGATGATGCAGAGGCGGAGGCCTTGGCGAAATGGTCTATGAATCATACTATTGTCCAGACAAACTTAGCACTCTTCTATTTAACGACTAATTAATCTAAATCTTGAGTGGTTTTTTGGGATATATATTTTAAATCAACCTGGCCGATTCTCTAAGTTCCTGAATCGAATGGATTTTATGAGGCTAAAAAATAAATTTAAGTAAAACTCTTAGAGTGTCGATTATCAGTGCAGGCCGAGTGTTTTTTGGCCCAGAAATAAAGGTTTTAGATGCCTAGAAATAAAAACAATGAGAATGGTGGCGCCTTTTTAGAATTTGCGCTGGTGTTTCCACTATGCTTAGTGTTTCTTTTTGGAATCTTTGAGTTAGGCAGAATGCTCTCTCAGTACTCTTGGGTTCAACAAACAACCTATAATGCTGCTTTTTTGGGAAGTGGTTTAACCACTAATTCAAATCAAACTTTACCTCAGGATGTCGCTAACAGGCTATATGCCTTACAAAATTCAGCAGCCAGAAATCCGATGACCATTCAGCCAGATATTAATGTGATAAGTCGTACAGACGGTTCGATGGAGGTAGGGATATCAGGTCAGATTAGGATGCTCATGCCCGGGACCCCACTGACGTTAAAAGTTAGCTCAACCTCTCCAGGGCTATTAGTCCCTTATAATGCTGGGGATTTAACCCGATTTGAAAACGCGAGTCAGTTTTACGATTGCAACGGCAACCCGTGTGGTAATGCAGGCTGTTCCCCATTTGGGTGCTAGGGTAAGGTAAGGATATGAGTCTGCGAATTAAGTCTTCAAAGCACGACCAAGGAGCCATACTTGTATTCGCTGTTTTTTTTGTTTTGGTAATCTTAATGATTGCCGCAATCGGGCTCGGGTTGGGTTTTGTAGTTACCAACAAATCAAGAGTTCAAAACATCGCCAATATGGTGGCCCTAGCGGCTCTAGAGGTCAGTGTTAGAGATGGCACATCATTAAATGTTGCTGCTCAAGCAGACTCTATCCTCGCAGCTAATAAAATTCCAGGAATCGCCGAGTGGTCATCTTTCTCAAAGACTGTAGCTGATGGTGGTGCAGGAACTATAGTTTTCGGAACCTGGTACTTTGCAGATCCAGATGGAGAAGGTTTTGGAGAGGATCCTTGTTTTGTGGGTGGTCAAGTTGGGTATCCGTGTTTTGTGTCTACTTCTGATGGCAGTTATACTCCCGGTGTTAACTCTGTTCGCGTGAGGCTAATAGGGAATTCATCATCTAATTTAGTCCTGGCCCCTTTTTTAAGAATATTCGGAGCCTCTGCAAAGCCATTTAACACTCAGGCGATTGCAACTTTGGCGGGGCAATGTTCAGTAGTTTTGATGGACGTATCAAAGTCCATGACATACGACACTCATAAGCCCCGTTATGACCCCCTTTTGTTGCCGCCCGTTGTAAACCCAAGTCAGTTTATTTACAATATAAATATCGGACCTGATCCGGAAAATAATCCTAATTGCCCTGCCGACCCTGCTCTGCGTAAGAGTAGTTTGTGTGATCTAAAGCAAACTAGAGACCCTGATTTGCCTATAGATCCATTAGTTCATCATAGAAGTGATTACAGGGTGGCTCCCGGAATGGCGAATCAAAATATAATTGTTGATCGGTTTGTTTCAGCCGGAGATGCCTATGCTGTTTACAGAGGGCCACAGCCTATGAGCGATCTCTTTATGGGGATGAACGCTGCGTTGAGAAAACTATATCAGCGGTCCAGGGGATCTTTTTGGCGAGGTATAGGATATGCAGGATTGACTGCAGATACAACTCACACTCCTAATCCAGTGCCAAAAATAGGTTTTGGCTCCGACCCTGGCCCTCTTATTCAGGTGAGTAACACTGGCAATATGGGAACGTTTGATACAATAAGACAAGTAGTTAATGTTCCGCTCGGCAGTAATTTTCTTAATCACGGCTGGTTTGCTCCTCCCTTCGCCATAAATTCAGTAGATTCTAGCTCGAATGAAGATCCAAGTTTTGAGCAGAGTAATTTATCTGGTGCTATCGAGACTGCACTTGATTGGTTCGATGGACGGGGGCTCAACGGAGGCATGTCTTGTCCTGTAAATTATCAAAAAACAATTTATTTAATGACTGATGGAATTATTAATTGCATTAAAACTGCTAATAATCCTGCCTATGAGTGCGAAAATACATATCTCGGTTTTGAGAAAGCTAGGGATCAGCTCTTAAATACCATTGTGCCTGAGTTGCAACGTAAAAAAATTCAGGTCAACGTAGTGGTTGCAGGAGAGACAATAGGCACACATTTTTTAAATATCTTAGCACCCCCAGGATACGCTACCACCTCAGGCTCAAAGTTTTTTTCACCTCAAGAGGCGATTGCTAATGGATATGGAGCTTATAGTCACCCAAACCAAGACCAAAAAATCGTTCTTGAGGAGCCTTCTGTACCTCTTCTTCAGTTTATTCCATGGTGCGAAAGCAATTATGGTGGAGGGTTACCTTGCCCACCGCCGTATCCGTTAAAACACCTGAATGATTACGCAATGCGCCATATTGGGCAACTAGACACCGTATTTAGAGAGCCGCTTTCTGTTATGGCACAATTAGCAATTGATACAGGGGGAGTATTTTGTCCAGTATTACCGTTGTCACCTTCAGGATATAATGCTGGCCCAAATGGGAAAATCATATTCGACGATTCCTATCGCACTGATGGTAAGCCTCAGCTCTATGCAGTTGAGAAACAAACTATTCCCGAGCAGATAGCAGAGTGTTTTGAATCTAAGTGGACCAATAAGTTTATGTTAGTTGCCAAAGAGGGCGCTGCTGAAGTTGCCCAGCCTCAAGCTGGCCCCTAGTCAATTTTTTTGATGTAAGCCGAATTTAAAAATAGAAAGTAGGTCATAGGAAAATTCATAAATTCCCAAACATTTAATAGTAAGGCATTGCATAGGTGGAATGTAAAACCTGCCCACATCCAGGTTTTTTGCCACTCTTTATTGTAGAGCATAAAAGAAGCTGTTAGCTCAAAAGATATAACAGCAATAACTAAGAGATCATACCAACCTAGCTGCAACCCGAGCCCTGCCAGCCAAAATGATAGCGGAGTAGTCCAATCTCCCATCAGGGCGGTTTGAATAACTTCACCTCCGTTCCAAGCGTTCGATAGAATTTTATAAACGGCAGTGCCGAAGTACATTATGGCAATCTCAAGTGTAATTAGCCTGGCTGTCCAGAGTGGTGCAGTAATTGTGCGCGCACCGCCAGCCCTTAATTTTCGCCAACATTTTAAAGACCAAGCCTCATCGCATGGGCTAAAAAAAAGAATGCCCATGATCATTAAATTTATTTTATCAAAGGAGCACTGTGTGAAATGAAAGAAAATAAAATAATAGTAAATAAATATTGTGCAAAATATTAAGCAGGCTAATTTGGTCCAAATGCCGATTGTGAAAGCCAATAGCGCGACCATGAGCGTAGTGAAAATTAGATAGGCTGTAGAGGCTGAAACGGGTTGAGATATAGTAGCTATCCAAGACTCAAGACCTGTTAGCCCAGGTTGACCAGGCTCAAAAAGTGGCAAGTAAAATCCATCCTGCGAAAATGCCGTCGGAACAACTTGCCATAAAGGGCCTAGGTGCCAAATTAAATAAATACCGAAGCAGAATCTAAAAAGACCGAGATTGGCGGGGTCTCCCTCTGGCAAAAAAAAGTTTCTAAGGCGTGATAAAAATTTCATTAATTAATGGCCTCCACTACCCCGCGAGCTTCAGCTAGTCCAAAGCCCCATCCCTTCGGACTTTTGGGCCAGGTGTAGTAATACAAGAACGCCTGCTTGATAGGCTTATCGGGATGCTTTTCGTTGTACATTCGCTTGACTACTCCCAATAGTCGAGCCTGATAACGGATTCTTTGTTCTTTGTTACCTCTAATTGTAACCATCCAGAGCCTGCGATTGGCTTCGCCTCGGATGTAAGGGAAATAAGAGTATATGTCTAAATCTATCAGAGAATCGGCAGGCTTTATGGGGGGCTCCTTTAGATACTCATAGCTCCCAAACGCTTTGTATCCCAGATTAAAGTTACTCCACCGGTCAAACACATCCCAAACTCTAAAAAGGGATTGAGGAATCCAGTGACTCGGTAAAATGGAACCATACCCAGGGACCAGAGGTTTAAAACGAAGATTTAGTGTGGTGCACAGAGCCACCAAATTGAAATAGATAAAAAGACTTATCAATGATACTGCGCCTACTGTTTTTAGTGCCTTCATATTTGGGAATGTTAATAGATATTCCTTTGTGATGGTAGACAGCTAAAAACCCATCTTGGTTTCCTTCTCAGATAATGTAGTCTAGCTGGGCGAGAGAGAGCTAATGACCCGAAATAAAGAGATGTTTTATCGATTTTTACAGAGATTCTTCTGGCTTTTGCCACTCTCTTTTTATTGGCTCACGGCAGCACCTCATGCTGGCTGGATCGATTCGCCGATGATCGCCAAGCATGTAAAGACTCTAGAGCTCTCTTCTTGGGTCAATTGCCACACACTTTTTTTAATAAGCGGCAGGATATGGAGCTGGTTGTTTCCTTTTGGGGGGCTTTATTACAAGCTGACCCTTTTGTGCGGTGTTTTTGCTGCTATCACGGTTCATTATTTTTTTAAGGGTTTGTTCGCTCTAACGGGAAAAATCTGGCCGAGTTTAATCGGTGCAGTATCGATAATGCTCTCTCATTCTCTCTGGTGGCACTCAACTATTCTTGAGGTTTATACCCTAAATGCCGCTTTAATAAGTGCGATAATTTATCACGTTATTATTTACCAAAAATCCAAAACTATTAATTCGATCTACTGGGCTTCGTTTTTGTGGGGATTGGGCTGTCTTAATCATGTGTTGATGGGACTATTTATTGTTCCATTTTTGGTATGCTTGGTTTGGTTATTGATCAAGAAAAGTATCTCGGCACGGGAAATTTTTTATTCAATCTCATTATTTTTAGTGGCTTTTCAGCTATATATTTTTCTTTTTATCAAAGATTTAAACACCGCCCTAAATATGAGAGGAGAGTTTTCTTATTCTTTATTCTGGGAAGTCTTAAAGATGCAAATTGATAGCTCGACTGGGGGGCACTTTAAACGATTTATGTTCCCAGAGTTGCCCACCGCAACACTTATTAATTGGCGAATGAATTATCTATTTTTATTATTAATGAATTTTCCTTCAGTGATGTTTCCTTTAGGCTTTTACGGTTGTTTTAGATTAGCCAGAGAGCGAGCTCTTAGAGTCTTATTTATATTTGTGACCTTGGCACTTTTAGCGCAAATATTTTGGTCGGCTAATTATATCATTTGGGACATGTTTGCATTTGCCATGCCGGTCTGGCTGATGTTTGGATTTTTGGCAGGTTATGGCTTGGCTCAGATTTGGGATTCACCGAATTTGTTCCCTCGGATGATGAAGTTGCTGCTGCCAACAGTGCTGATCGCTCCAGCTCTATATGCCCAAGTGCCTAAATGGGCAAAGGAGCCCGGATTTTGGCAATCTTATATGAGAAATTTTGTTGATGTGAGTAACTATTGGGATACAGCAGAATATTTCGGCAATCCGAATAAGAGTGGGTACAACCTCACAAAACGTTTAGCCGATGCTTTATTTGAAGAATTACCGATAGGAGCCCATTTAATTGATAGTGATGGCAAGGGCCACTACCCGTTCGGTCTTTATTATCAAGATGTTTTAGGCCTCCGTAGAGATATAAAAATTATCCCCATTTTTACTCCGACTTTTGATGAGCGGAGAGCCGCCACACTAGCCGCTGAAATTGAGAGATTGTTAAAAGCGGGCCAAGCTGTATACCTCTCTTCTCTGAGTTATCCCGAGCGTGCGGTTGCAAATCAATTATTTGCCAGATCATCTAAGCCGCCGAAAAATTCCCCTCATTTTGCTGGCGGCTTAGATTTAGATGTCTTACTTAGAGAGTTTCCGGCATTCGAGTTTAAAAAGATTGTATTGCTGCCAGATACTGGGGCTCACATTTATAAAATTCAGCCTCGTTCTAAAGATAAGGTTCAAGATAAGGGCGGAGCAGACAACGTATCTCAATCGGGGTCAGGAATTGGAGCTAAAATCGAGGGCGAAGATTTGCTCCTCAAAGTAAATAGCAAAACTGGCTCCTGCATAGCTCAGGCTTTAGGAAGTGGCTGGAGCAGAGGAGGGCAGTTACTCTGTATAGACAATTCGGTGGGTGATTCATTCAGTTACAAATTTATCCTTCCAAAAGATTTTAAAGGGTCACTAGGACTGCAGTTAACCCAGAGCTACGATTTTGCAATGATAGAGATATCTCTAGACGGCATTCCAGTTGGTGGGGAAATTGATCTTTTTGCAGAGTCACCAAGGTTATATCCGATGGTCTTTGCAAATCCAATCAGTTTAAAAAAAGGTGAGCATCTTTTAACTTTTAAAGTTACAGGGCGGAATCCGAAAGCTGCCGAGCGCTTTGGGCTCGGCCTCGATTTTGTCAAATTTGAGTAGCTCTTAGAGTGAACTACTGAAGATGCTATTGGCAATTGGAGTCTGTAGTGAGATGTCCGAGGCTGGAGTATGGATCTGGACCAATATTGTAAATCAAGACCTCATCAAATTCTGTTGAGACTTTGATCTCATGGTTAATAAGTCCCTTCGAATCAGGCAATGGATGTATTAAGTGGTCCTCTTGGGGAATTAGGTCTTTGGCCAATCGAATCAGATATAGATCGTTATGATCTAGGCTTAACTTGATTTTGTTTGTTTTGCAGAGATTACTGAATTTTACTACTAGGCCAGTTAAAGGAATCATTATATTCCCAGGGGCGTTCCATGCGGTAGAATTTGATTTCGGATTCACTACAGATTCGCTGAGTACTGTAACCGAGAGCTCTCTAGCATATTTTCTGATTGTGGGTTTATAGACCCCAAGTATTAAATCGAAGATTGCTTTAAATCGCTCGACCGAAAATAGAGGGCCT
>CAZWGK010000036.1:11986-15812 GCA_964633685.1 uncultured Bdellovibrionales bacterium
GGTATTGCACGCCACCATAGGAGCCTTTATTCAAAAATAGTTGCATCAAAGAGGGGGCGAAGAGATGGGCTTTTTAGAAGATTGCCCTCTTTGCGAATACTTTCGTCATATCCGTTGGGTAAGATTCTCTCATAGTGTCCGGCTCTGAGATTTCTATATAGAGGTTCTAATCTGGCTATAAAAGCATCGCCCAGTGCATAAATATCTATAATATGTTGTTTGGGTCCTGAGTAATAGCCGACCATGCCAACAGCATGAAAATGAAGGATGTCTCTCTCTTTAATTTTAAGATTTAAACCAGGTGTTTTGCCAAAAAAATTAGGCCATGGTTGTAACTTGCGCCAATTTAAGAATCCTGACCCGCCGTAATAAAAATGCTTCTCATCTGCGAATCCGCGCGAATCAATTTTTCCGCAGCAGGAACTACTATCCTCTAATAGTACTGGATGTTGGGCTGTTAATCCTATTAAGAGAGCAGCTGCGGTAAAAGAATAAGTTACTCGGTGTCCCACTTGATTGAGGGCGTGCGCCAGAAGGATTAAAGCCACCCACATCGGTGGACCAAAAAACCTACCGGTCATAAAGTCGCCACCGATCACAACTGTGTAAGCGCAGTAACAAATAATACTGATTGCGCATAGGTATCGCTGTTTAGTTTTCAATACCACACAGGCCAGAATCCCCAGTACTATTAAGAGGCCGGTGATTGCCTCGCGTCCAAACATATCTAAAAGATATTCGAAACCTTTTCCGACAAATATGGTCGTCGGATAATCAATCGGTAGTTTGGCTAAAGCTGTATTAGGTACAAAAGAGCCGTAGTAAATAAAAGAAAATGCCTCCCAGGCTATAAAAGGTAGCGCAGCTGGGATTGCTTTAAGCCACATTCCTCTTTGGGAGTTTTTAAACGCGGAATGAATAACGGGAAGAATGGCGATGATTGTAAGGTCGTGGCGAGTTAGTGCCAATAGAGAGGCCCATAAAACCATTTGTGTTAGTCGATTCTCACCAAGATACTCTTTAAGGAAAAGCCCGATTAGTAAAAATGCTAGAGGATTCTCAAGGCCCGATACGCTGTAAAAAACAAATGTTGGTGTTGATAGAGCTGTCAGGAAAAAGAATGCAGTTACGGCTAGTGTAGCTTTTTTAGGGAGAGACAATAATAGTGCCGCCAGAGTCGTCCAGATCATCAAGGCTGTTGTTGAAAATATAGGCTCGCCAGTTAAGAAATAAGGTGGCACCAGAGCTAGTAGCCATAGTGGGCTAGTAAAAGATTGAACTCGCTCGCTAATGTTCCACCGTAGTCCGTAACCATTTACAAAGTTGTCCACGGTGCGAAGAGTGATGAACGCATCGTCAGCTAGCCACGCATTGCGCACCAATACCGTAATCGCAAATGCGATAAGACCGCTTAAAACAATTTTGTGCTCTCTGGTCATGTAATAATCATTAATAGCTTCTTGAGGTTAGATGAGAAAGAACCTTCAAGGATTTTGAATTAATGGGGGCGCAGATAACGGCGTTTGATATCCAGGGGATTCTCGCCTTCGTGGCCTTCTATTTGAGCTGAAGGATTACCAGGTTGGCTTTTTGCTATCGTGATATCTCTTTAAGGCTCCTGGCAGGTTTAGCTTTATCTGCTCTAGTCGTTCTTTAGAAGTTGGATGTGATGAAAAGAATTGAGGCAGTCCTGAGTTCAATTCAGGATTATTTAAGTTTTTCTCCCAAAATCTAATAGCCAAGTGAGGGTCAATGCCGGCTTCTGCCAGGAGGTGCATGCCGATAACATCAGCCTCAAGCTCCTTTCGCTGGGATTCCGGATTGACGATGAATCCGCTCAAAGTGCTTGAGGTTAAGTCGCCAGTTAGATCAGCAATAGAGGTGTGACCTCCATTATATATAATCGCATTTTGTGCGATTGTGCCGATGATTTGAGAAATTAGGCTTATTGTTTGTTCATCTTCGCTAGGGGTTGGATGATCTGCAAGTACATGCGCAATTTCATGGGCGATAATTACACTGAGCTCTTGATCGTCGGTAACCATATCTAACATGCCGGACCAAACAAAGATGTGATTGCCTCTAGTGGCGGCTGCATTTTTTACAGAGGGGTCGCGAAAAACATATACGTGCCACGGGTCTTTATCGGCGCCAATCGATTTAGTAAGCGCATCGACGATGTCGCGTACTCGAGAAACTTTTTTATCATCAATCTCAAGTTCGTATTGCTCTGACAATTCTGATAGTACGTCGTGCCCGTACTGCTCGTCTTCTTGAGTTAATATTGGCGGTTTTGGAATAGTGCCAGCAGGAATTGGTTGGCGCATAGGTGCGCAGCCCATAACCGACAGTGTGGTGAGCAAAACTAACAGAGCTCGCAAATAGTTCATGTGTAACAAGACGTTCCGGGAGTTGAGTCCTTTACCAGTCTACATTCTAAACTCCAATTGGGCCAATTTATCTTTATAACACTATGTTTTTGTTTGTTATTTTAGTGGTCTCAATTGGTGCATCCTAGGGTTTTGTGGGGGCATCTTAACCAAGATAAATGGCAGCTAGGCATTGATCCAATTTTTTTAAAAAGGTTTTTATCATGAGCACAAACTCTACTGTTAAAAATATCTTGATTACAGGTGGGCACGGCTTTTTAGGGCAACATGTTGTAGCTGAGTTGCAAAAAAATTATCCAAGGTTAGAGAATTTGCATACATTTAGATCTAGTGAGTATGATCTCCGCAACGTTGAGGCGATCAGAGATCTGTTAAGCGATAAGCCCGCAGAGATGATAGTTCATTTAGCCGCAAAAGTTGGTGGGATAGGTGCAAATCAAAAAGCTCCTGGAACCTTTTTCTACGAAAATTTGATGATGGGAGTTCAGCTAGTTGAAGAGGCTCGAAAAAGAGGGCTAAAGAAATTTGTTAATGTGGGAACTATTTGTTCTTATCCGAAGTTTACTCCTGTTCCCTTTAAAGAAAGCGACATTTGGAATGGATATCCTGAAGAAACCAATGCTCCTTATGGATTGGCGAAGAAAATGTTAATGGTCCAATTGCAGGCTTACAAGCAGGAATTCGGATTTTCTGGCATCAATTTGATGATGGTAAATCTCTACGGCCCTGGTGATAATTTTGATTTGCAGAGCTCGCACGTAATTCCGGCTATGATTCGTAAATTTCATACCGCGAAGGAGCAGGGTGCGCCTGCCGTAACTTTGTGGGGTGATGGTAGTGCTAGCCGGGAATTTTTATTTGTTGAAGATGCTGCAATCGCAATCAGAATGGCTGCCCAGAAATATGATTCTGCTGAGCCAATGAATATTGGTACCGGTCGCGAGATAACCATGAAGAACCTGGCCGAAACAGTCAAAAAAATCGTGGGGTACTCTGGTGAAATAATTTGGGACACCACCAAGCCTAACGGTCAACCACGCCGCTGCCTAGACGTCTCCCGCGCCAAAGCCGAACTCGGCTTTACCGCCAACGTCATGCTCTCCTACGGCCTCGAAGCCACCTACAACTGGTACCTCGCCCACCGCCCCGGCGAGCTCCCCGTCGTCTCAGAGACCGCGATATTGGCGAAATAATTATATATTTTAGGGGCAGAATGGGCTTGGGCTGAAGTAGAGTGCTAGACCTAGGTGCTAGTAGACTACTAGGACATCCAGAGGTCTTTTCACCTCCAGCGTTGGAAGTAAACAACCAGCATTCTCTTCAACCTTGGTCCCTGGAGTAAAATCTCGGCCCACAATTCCTACCTCCAGCGTTGGAAGTAAAGATTCAGGAGAGAATTCAGAATGCAAAAAAAGTTCATCAAAACTCTTGACAGC
>CAZWGK010000037.1:0-11320 GCA_964633685.1 uncultured Bdellovibrionales bacterium
TACACTACCCGCATTACTCCTTTTATTTTAACTACCCAATTTTACTAATTTTTATGACCACCCAGCTTGCACAGTGGTTTCAGATACTTATCAATATAAACAACCCAACCCTCACTTAGATAGAGAATGCGCACGGGTTGCTGCTGCCAGGACTCCTTTAATTATACTGGCTCCGACCCTACCCTTTTTAAATTCAGTAATCGCAGCATGGGTGGTGCCTCCTTTACTGGTGACTCTTTTGCGAAGTGTCTCTACTGATTCCCCGCTCTTCTCCCAAAGGGTAATCGAGCCACGCATGGTTTCAAGGAGCAATCGCTCTGAATCTTTGGCAGAGAAACCAAGGCGCATGGATGCCTTTAATAGGTACTCCATAAAGTAATAAAAATATCCGGGGCCAGTGCCTGTCACCGCAGTGGCAGCACTCATCATTGATTCCTTTGGCACCTCAAATGACATTCCTGCAGAATTTAAAATACTCTCTACATTTGCTCGATGCTTGCCTGTGAGTTTTTTTAGAGACTTCCAAACTGTTACACCCTGCCCCACTCTGGCTGGCAGATTCGGCATCGCTCTTACAATATTCTGATTTGATAGCGCCCCGGCCATGCGCTTTAATGAGATTCCTGTCATTAGCGAGATAAACAACTGAGACTTATTTGTGAAGCCCTTGAGGCTCACTAATAATGTTGCAGCGTCTTGTGGCTTTACCGAAAGCACCACGACATCGTAATTTTTTAGCTCGGTACTTGGCTTTTGAGCAACCTGGCACTTAAGCTCCCGCTCTATCTCGGGCTTCTGACTTACGGAACGATCTATCACCAAAAGATTTTTACTGTTAACAATCCCACCGCGCACCAGGGCTCTAGCAAAAGCTAACCCCATGTTGCCACCACCGATAATCGCAACTTTGTGAGATTTCACACCTTCCCCCTTTTGGTCGATTTTAAAATCAATCGAAACAATTCCTCGGCAGCAGCGACACGATGAGTCTTCAATTCTGACCCACTCCCCTTTAGTTCGGCCAAAGAGAGAGATTCTCCCTTAGGAATAAAGACAGAATCGTATCCGAATCCACCATTACCTGAAGGCGCAAGAGCGATGTGTCCCTTAAACGTCCCCATAGCGGTGATTGGCTCGGGAGTTAGTCCGACTAACGCCAAGATGCACACAAATCGAGCTGCTCTATTTGTCTCCGAGCCTAATTCACCCAGTAGCTTCTCAATATTTTTCTTAGAATCAGATGGCTCACCCGCATAACGGGCCGAATAAACGCCCGGCCGACCATCCAAAAAAGTAACTTCTAAGCCTGTGTCATCAGCAATTACTGGCATTTTTGCCCAAGCGGCATAGGCGTTGGCTTTTAGCAGCGCATTGGCTTCGTAAGTTTTTCCACTCTCCTCTACTTCGGGCTCGGGCGTCTCGGCTGAGATCTCATTAGGCTTTAAAATTTTTACCTCAGGAAATTTTGCTGCAACCTCCATGATCTCAGCAAATTTTCCCTTGTTAGTTGATGCAAATAAAATTTCTCGCATTATCTTCTCTTTAATTTCTTTTTGTTAGGAGGGTCAAAACTATTCCGACCAATAAAATAGAAATCCACGCTATTGGACTAGACACTAAAAAATACCTTGTGGCCAACGGAGACAATCCAGGTTGAGCGGCAAGGTTAAGGGTGGTGAGATGAAAAACACTTTTTACAGAGAGAATCCATCCAGCATGCAGTCCAACTGCTAGCACCAGAGACTCGGTGAGCAAGAGAGACCTTATAAGGACCAAACCCACAAAACAGAGCCCGATGAACGCCGTAAAGTGTTGAGGATTAAGGACTCCCTGCAACACCACTCCTAGATATTCAAAACCTATTAATGGCGAATATCCAGGGTAAATCCACTTTTTATCTGGAGCAATAAAATGGACCGAGGCATAAATAAGTGTTGTTAGGATTGCCGCAAACCTTAAAGAGTGTCTCGCCTTGAGCTCTCTAAACAGTACTCCTCTAAAGATAAATTCCTCTATGAGAGCAGTCAAAACTGCGCCGAGAATTATTTTCGGCATCTTCGCTAGGTAATAGGAGGCATCTCTCACGTTAAGTGTTAAATCTCCATTCCAGATAAAAAAAGGCACTAAGATAGCAGAGCAGGTAAGGCTAATTAATACACCCTTTGCTAAAAGTGCCCAGCGGCCTTGCGGGTTCAAAAGAGCCCCCACTCCGCCTAATCCGAACTCTCTTCTTTTTACAAATAACAGGACAACTAAAATTAGAAGTAAGACTCGATCAAAAACTCGGGAGTATGGCCACGGCAAATCAGGATAAATTGCAAGCAAGCCAGAATAAACAATCGGACCCAAAAGGCAGGAAGTAACAAGTGTAACTAGAAGTATTAATCCAAAGGCTCGGGACAAGGTTAAGACCAGCCGCCAAAAACGATGCTTAGAATCATCATGCTAACTACAAAGAAGGCTGCGATTTCCATTCCGGTCATTTAACTACTCCCTTAGGCTATGTGGCTGCAAAGACTCCACATCTGTCATGAAATTATCATTATGGTGGTCAGCCGTAAACTCCCTGAATAAAAAAGAGCTGGTGATTTTTTGGTCACCAGCTCCCTTATAACCGAGTTTATAGATCTGTTTAGTGAGCCTGTAAGCCCTCTGCTTGGAACCCAAGGTCTAGCGCTGAATCATGAGCTTCGAATTTACGACGGCTAAACTCTTTGCAGGCATTAGCAAGGATTCTCTCTTCGTCTGCCTCTGAGAGCGGCTTGCCAGACTTTTCTAATCTAGGGCTCAAAAATCCATGAAGCACATCTAGTGCCTGTCTCTTTACTCTCGAGATATGGCATCTGCTGTATCCAAGCTCCTTGGCTACATCAACTAACTGTTGCTCTTCGACATAGAGTCTGAATATAACTTCACGAGCTAGGTCGTCTAATCTTGCACAGGCTTCGTTACTAATTCTAACAACTTCATTTTTATAGAAAGACTCTTCTGGTGTGCGGTATTCTTCATTTGTAAGTTCATGCAGAGTATCAGCACCAGCTACTAAAGATGTCTCTTGAGTATCGTTTGGTCCAACTAAGCTAGCAACCAAACCTTCGATTTCATAATCGGCGGCAGAAATCATATTTGCATTCGCAGCAGTATCAACGGCACGCACTAAACATCCACGTAAATGATAGAACATGAAAGTCATGAAGCTGGCACCTTTTCTAGGATCATACTTCTCGGCAGCTTCACATAAAGCTAAATCAACCAAACTATCAAGCTCTTCAAGCTCAAGACGAGCTCTCCATCTGCGCATGATGCTACGAGATATTTTTCTAGCACTTGCTCTATGCTCAAGTATTAACTCTTCTTTGCTAAAACGTTTCTTTCTTGGAGCTGGCTGTGCGGCCTTCTTGGCTACCGCAACTCTTGGAGCGATGCGACTTACTGCACGAAATTTCTTTGAACCACTCTTTGCTCTTGAATTTGTCTTAGGGGCTAATTTTCTCTTGGCTGTCATGATAGAAACAATCCTTTTCATTGAGTCTTCAACGGCGGCTTCCCGAAGAAATAGCCGTTATGACCCCATGTCGTGCCGAAGAAGGGTTTCGCTTCTATAATTTTGTAAGTATTTGAAATAGCTGACGATTTGGAAGCTTAGCCGACTTCCTTACTAACGTTATGGCTATCTCGATGCTAGATGTGACAAAAATTTTTAAGCCATTGAAAACATTATAAAATATGGCATTAAAATATTAACAATAAGAGAGCAAGTGTTCGCCAAAAACAGCCGAAGATACTACTAGCTCTGATATAGAGACCATCTCAAGGGAAGCGCAGAAGGACCATGGAAGGCGACACTACAGAAACACCACCGCACGAGGAATCGGCTGCGCCGGCTGCTGCTCTATCTCAAGAAGAAATCGACAAGCTGGTAATAGAGAATCAGGGCTGGGCTGAAAGTATTGCTCGCTCTGTTGCCCGAGCGTGGAACATGGACTGGCGTGGAGATGGCCTAGACGGAGCCGCATTAGAGGCACTCCTGTTCTGTGCCCGAAGATTTGATCCTGCCAGAGGAATACCATTTAGAGGATACGCACGGCGCCGAATTCATGAAGCCTCGACCGAAGAAGCGCGTAAATCAAAAAACTGGGCCAACACCTCAAAAGGTGGCAAGACCGAAGAAGAAGCACGAGAGCTCTCGGTTAAATTATTGGATGCTTTTCCTGAGCTAAGAGAAGGTTTCCTACCTGGCGGCGACGATGACGACGTCAGAGGCAGTATCAGAACCATGCTCGTCGGCGCTAGCATCAGCGCTATAAAAGAGGGCGTAGAGACATCTACACCTGAAGACTTCATGGATATAAAAAAGGTGATTGAAATAGTGGCGTCACTCGAGCCAGTGCATCAGATTCTTTTATGGAAAACATACTGGGAGGGCCATTCCCTGCGTACAGTCGCTGAAAGCTGGGAGACTGATGAATTAAACGTTATTCGTGAACACAAAGTGATTATCGAATACCTCACCAAGTGCTTTGCCGCCAGCAAACGGGGTACTAAACCAAAAGTTAGACCAGGATTACGTGCTGTTGCTTTCCGATTTAAAAAAGAAGAGGAGATTGGCCCATTTGCTCACATTTTAGAAGTTGGGCGTGGCGGAAATACGGGGCGCAAGGGATAATTAGAGAAGAGATATGGTTAAGAAGATTGGCGATAAAAAAGTAGGCGGAGTTGACCCAACCAAGGGCCCGGATTCAATATCTAAAACTACGGGCGTCTCGGGAGTTGATCCGGTAAAGCCAACTACAGGTGTAAGTGGAACCACAGGAGTGGGCGGAGTTCGTGCCCGAAAAGCTACTCGCATGATGAGCATGGACGAGCGAGAAGAGCTATTCAAGATGGTCTCAGAGGAAGCAGAAAAACTATTTCCACCTGGAACATTACCTAAACACAAGAGAGAAGTAATTGAGGGCGCTGTTAAGATGGCAATAGACGCTTCAATAGCTGAAGACGAAGTAAATCCCGACGATAACTCAAAGAAATAAAATAACTACTGAGAAATTAAAGCCTGGAACCGAGCTAGCTGAATTTTGTAGAAGCGCACCAGATTAGGATCAGAATTAGGATCTGATTCCAGAGCATCGCCAGCCTCTCCTAAAAGTGAGCCCACAAAAGTTAAATCATTTAATGCGAACATGATACTCGCCAAAAATAGAGACGTGCGAGCTGAGCCACCATCTAATTTTTTTGCCGCCTCGGCATAAGCACGAGCGGATTCGAAATTCTTCTGTAAAAATGCCACCGTGGCTAACCCGAGCCAACCCGGAGCGTGCTCTGGGGCAACACTAACTAAGCCTGAAAATATTTTCTGGGCGCGCGCTGGCTTACCAGACTCCAAGAAAAATCTGCCCAACTCGTATATATGGACCAACTCTGTATCAGAGTACCCTCTTTTCAACACCTCTGAGAGCTTTCTCTCGCGCGTCATGCTTTCTCCTTGAGGGGGCTCATCTTTAACCAATCCAAAACTTCAAGAAGCATATCTAATTCAGCTTGGGTACTCTCTGAAACTCTCTCACCACGCGACACTGCCAACTGCCTTAGAGAATCAATCTTCTCGTATCGGGCATAAACAAAAGTTTTTAAATTGGTGAGAGATTCGAGGCTTCCTAAAGAGGGTAATAGCGCAGCCATGGGAGACTGGAACAAAGGATCTGCAGGATTTAATTTAGTTACAGCCATACCTAATACTTACTTAATCGCTCTCCTTAAACGTCTCTGCTCGACTCATGCGATACCTAATCATAAACCTATACCGATCAATGAGCCATATAGATAAAGAGATAAGGGCTGCCAGGCAAGCAGAGCTCCAGAGCAAAACTTCTCCAAATTTGAAGCCTGCCAGAGGGATATCTCCGGATTGCCGGTTTAGCATCTTAATAAATTCAGGCCATATTAAAGTTACTCCTAGCCAACCTACAATTAGGATACTCCCTAATGGCAGCACTGAAGCAAGGAGCAGAGCAATGAAGGGCCTCTCCGCTTCTCTGCTCGGATATTGTGGATCTACGCTCTGAGGCGAGCCCGGCTTAAAGAGCAGATTAATCATAAAGCCACTCTGCAAAAATCCGATAAAAAATAATAGGGCTACCACCACCACACAAAATATCATCAAAAGTTTCAACGAAGAAAACATGAGCTCCAAACATTCCCCGACAGAAGGTAATGTAGTTGCAAATTTCAAAATATCATCGCCCTGCACCTTCATAAAAAAAGCTACAAGGGCGAAGAGCAAAGCAAGACGAGCCCAGTGCAGACTGGAGCGGCTAATCGGAGCCACTCCTATCTTTCTAAGAGCTAGCAATCTCTCTGATGATGGGGCCTCAGTTCGCTTCACCCGTGCCCCCCATAAGAAGCGGCAAATCCCCAAGATGCTGAGAAATAAATTGGAGAGATACCCCAAACAAAACCAGATAAATAATCGGATTCAGCGCAAAAATAATAGTGACTATCTGCGAGCTTGCAGCCGGCACTATCATCTCGATAAAAAGAAAAGTAGTCGACACGATTAAAATAAATACAGCCGCAAGAGAACCAGCTAAATAAATTGACTCGCCTAGAAAATTTAGCAACTCCGGCAAAGAGAGCTGAGCCTTTGTCAGAATCTGATAAATAAGAGTTGGGAAAGAATCGGTATTAAAAAGCAAAATCATAACAGAAAGCCCGATAACCAATTCAACTGAGGGAATCCGCTTTGAAATTGCTGAACTTACAATCTTTGAGAAAGTTATGGCGATAAAAGATAGAGAGAGGATTAAAATAACGGGGGTTAGATAATTAGAGCCTAGATGATTAACTAGCCCGGCACTCAGGGCTACCAGCGGCAGTGCTATACTTACAGATAAACCAAATAGACCAGCGAGTGATGCAAGTAGAGCTAAGCCGCCGCTCATGGAGCAAAACCGCCTGACCACGCCTTGACTGCTAGGTCTTTTAAAGACTCAGCAAAGGCACCTGAAAATATTAAAATAACCGCAAATACTCCCACTAATTTGCCGGCATAACTAATAAGTTCATCTTTTATATTGGTGAATGACTGTAACAAACCAACTACTATCGCAATCAATAGACATACTAGCAACGATGGCACGATAAACCTTAGGCTTACTTCAACTAGAGATCTAATTATGTCAAAAAGCCAGCTCTCCATAGATGCCTCTTTAAAAGTTAAGAAGATTCTTTGAAATTAGCGACCAGCCATCTACAGCTACAAACAATAAAATCTTTAAAGGTAGTGATACAACATTAGACTTAAGCTGAACTACTGAGAGCATCACCAAGATATTCGATACAACTAAATCAATCACTACAAAAGGAATTAAAAGAGCCAATGCGACCTCAAAAGCTCTACTAAGCTCAGAAATTAAAAATAAAACTATTACCTGAGAAAAGGACTTGGAAACTTTTGATTCACGACTAGCAGTATCTTTGGAGTTCTCTTTCAGTTCGGTAGGAAAAACTTTATGCTCTATTTCTGGTTTAATTGCGGCTTCTAAATCCGGACGAAATATAGGTTCCAATTCAGCTAGAGGCTTACCTGACAAAAATCCATCGATACCACCAATCTGCTTCAGCTTAGGCTCAACTTGCACAACACTAAGTGATATCGCCAAACCTGCTAGCGCCACAGAGAATCCGAACCCTTTTAAGCCAAGCCCCTCTTTAAGTGCTGAAAATACTGTCGCAATTTTTACGAACCCTGTTAAGAAGATCAGCGATAGAATAACCGTGATGTAGGGCGTAGTCATATCACAATACCGTCATCGCAAAACGCTGCTCATAGGTGCATAGTTTTATGCGTCCGATTCTCTCAGCTCCTACTACCAGAGCTGCTACATCTGAAACTGGTAATCCCGTTTGAATCATAGAGCCTGGCTGCAGCATCTCTGTTGCATCTCGATTAGGTGGAATCTTGATTGAGCCAATTCGCACCGCTACCCGAGAAGTCCCCTCTGGCTGATTAAGTGGTGGTGGGGAACCCACTCCCACTTCAATCACAAATTCTTCACCCATAGTTCGCAATTTACCAATCAATAGCTCACCAGTATTTAATTTGAGTATTATATGATCCGTTAGCGGTGTCTCCAGATCAACAATAGTACCTGGGGATGTATATTCTGAGAGACTGGTTGGTGTAACAGCTAAATGTGCAATGTCGAGATCAAATCCAGTAACAGATTTTCTATCGACAGATGATGAACGAAGTTGCCTCCGCCACATTCCATCCATAATCTCAATTAGGCCAGCAGACAATAACACTGAGACAACTGCCGGCATCCCGTTAATACTAAGAGAAATGTTAATTGAGCCACTAACGTCTAAATCACTAACCTCTTTTTTACCCGAAAATACAAATGCGCCTAACTCGGGGCCGGCCCAACTCATAATTAAAGTCGCAAAAAGTCGGCGTACTAGATACTCCTCAAGCACACCTTGCGCTGCTGGAGCACCGCCTGGGACAATCGCATTAAGAATGAGCAAAAACGAATCTTCCTCTGCGCCAACTGCTACTTCGTGCTCTCCGACTTTAGCTCCGTAACACCTATTTATGCGACCTGAAACGGCCAGTGACGGAGCGATGCCTGTTACCTTTAATTCTAATCCAAGCCCGTGGGCCATGGCCAACCACTGCACAGGCAAACCAGGAAACCACTGTCCAGGCTGACACCTTAAGAATCCACCAGAAGATCGAATGTCTTTCTCAGAGACTTTGGGCAATATCCTGAGAGGATCCCAACCTCCAACTGCGTTCTCTGCTGAAGAGTCTGACCTAGTATTCAAGTTAATAGCCCCCTTTGCCAGACTTATTTAACATGGCACTTTCTCGGCGCAACATACTTCCTAAAAGCGGCGCTCGTAGATCCAGAGGCAACTTCAAAAGTTCAGCCGCAGCGCGACCTAAATGCGCGTTGGCAGGATCAAAACTTAAAAAAACTTCGGCCTCATGTCCGTCAATTAACACCGCCATCATTACGAGTATTCGATCTCTTGGCGAAAGTGCATTTAACGCATTAGTACTCATACGCTAGACCTCGCCCCCCTCATCATTCCGATTTAGTGGAGCTGCTAAGCGACTCTTAACTGAAGCTTTATCTGAAGCTAAACGAGCTATCGAGATTCCACCCTGGGGCGAAGAATTCTTGTTCGGTTTTTTTGAAGTAAACAGTATACCACCCGCAAAAGAGACCGCAGCGGCCAATCCTAAAAGTCCCAAAATCGCAGTGGCTAATCTTTGGCTATCACCTTCGGGCACCAAAATTGAACCAAAGAACGGCACAAGAGCACGATAAACTACCTTTCCATCGTCATTGAAAACCCCTTTCGGACTAATATTTACAGCGCCTTTTACGCTTGGTTGAATAAGCACAGCTATTCTCTCTGACTGCAAACCAGGGACAACCATAGTTACCACCTTAACAACATCGCTCGGATTCAAGCTCATATCACCAGTGGTATTAATTATTACAGAGGCACTAGGATCGCCCTGCTTTATGAGGCTAGAACGAACAATTACGCTGGCTGATTCCACCCCGTTCAGAACTTTTAATTTCTCTTCGATTTCAGCACCCAAGGCATAATCAAGTCGGGCCGCCTCAATCTCTCTAGTGTTAGGAAGAAAGCCTCTCTGCTCAGTCAATTCTTTAAATGTTGATGAGGTGTCTCGAGGAAGACCCAAAGCATGAAGAATACTTATTGAAAGAGAATAATCCCCAGCGCCCACTTCGACCGAATATCCACTGCGTGCGCCCCGCTCCTGAGACATCTTAGAAACTATCCCCTGAGACGATAACGTCGCAACTATCTCGGTGGCTTGTTTCTGATTCAGCCCGCCAATTAACTTTTCGCGACCGCAACCGGCTAAAACGAGCAACAGAACAGCCCCAGCTAATATACGCTGATAAACAAACCTTTTTTTAAAGCCGCATTCCTTGCTCATCATATCCTAGTAACATATCTCTACTAGTCTACTGGGACTAGAACAATAAGATATTCAATGTTACCAAACTGAACTCTGTCTCCATGTTGTAGCTTAACCCGCTCTTCAACTGTCTGCCAGGATGTTGAATCACGACGGCGTACCCTAATTCCGCTTTCGCTCATCAGGTCTTGGATTTCAACACCGTTTTGCCTGGTGATTCTTACCATAGCATGTGGCGTAGAGATGGATTCGTCATCGAGAATCATATCTGACGGCTTTAATCTCTCTCTCGAAACGAAAAATTGAGACTCTCTGATCTCAACCCCCAATCCGCGAGGGTCTCTATAGTCAACCAACCAACCAACTAGGTCGCCCTCATGTATTACAACCTTATTAGTAGGAGCTGGTGCTGGTGCAGCGGCTCGAGGAGCTTCTTGTCTTCGCTCTGGCTGTGGTGGAGGAGCCTGTCTTTGAGGCGCATCTACCTTAGGTTGAAAATTCTGCTTCTGCGGAGCCTGATTCGGCTTAGGTTGTTGCTCCCTTCGTTGCTCCTGCTGAGGTTGCGAAGCCTGTTGCTGTGGCTCGGGCTTACGAGACTCTCTATTATCACCACGGTTATCAGATTTACCGAACGACAAACCACCTGGGCGACCTCGACCAGACTCAACCACAACTTGAGAGGGTGGAGCAGCAGGTTTTGGCTGGGCTGGCGGTGGCGGAGGCGTAGGCCTTGCCTCTCTTTGAGGGGCCGGAGGAGCCTTAGGTGCCACCTCAAATGAAGCAGGAGCACTTAGTGGAGCTTCTTGTTCGTGCTGCTCCTCCTCAACTTCAACTTCCTCTAAGAAATTTCTAAGCGGATCATCTATATCATGTCCATTGCTCATCGGCTCAGGCTTAGAAGATTTAAATGTAGCACTTGGTGGCGGAGGCGGAGTTGGCTTTGCAGTTGGCAACTCGAGCTCCTCAGATGCTCCCGATATCGAGCCGGTGTGTTGTCTAGCTCTACCTGCCTGATTTTTAGCCTTATCTTCGTCAGCTTTGGCACTCTCAAAAGTTGCTCCACACATTCGACACTTGGTCGAAATAGCTGGCACTAGACTCCTACAAGAAGGGCATCTAACGAATGTTAGCTCTGAATTTTCACCTGCCATAAAAACCTCACAGAATAAAAAATTTATTTAAACCTATGTAATAAGAGTAAAACCACTACCACTACCACTATCGCTCCACTCAGTAACAACATCCAAAGCCCGAGCTTTGATCGCATAACCGGCTTTTGACTACCGAACTGATGGTCTCGCCGCCCTACGTGCGGCTGACCAGCACTTACCGGTATACTGTGTGAAATCTTTCTTG
>CAZWGK010000037.1:11330-15672 GCA_964633685.1 uncultured Bdellovibrionales bacterium
AGTGGCTCAGGAGCTGCTTTTTTTGGAGTTGCAGCTTTAACCATGGCCTCTCCCTTCATCGCCTTGTAGGCATCTTCTTCTTCTTTGGAATTACAAATAGCGACCGTTATACCACCACCAAGATCAAATATGTTCCCGCCTGTTTTAATAACGAACGGCTGATTTCGGGGGAGTATCCCCTGGCTCCAGGCCATTCCGTTGCGGCTCATATCAGTAATACTGATTTCACCAGTTTTACTTACAGCAATAGAGAAATGTTTTCGAGAAATATGCGGTGCCCCAACCCAGATATCATTATCCGGCTCACGGCCTACGACAACATTGCTTCCAGCCTGCAAGGTAAAGCGAGCTGGCCTCATTAACTCTGACTGAGAGATAACAACTGGATAAGCAGCTTTTGCGGGGGCAGGAGAAGCACTTTTCTGAGTGACCTCTCCTGGATTTAAAATATTAGATAACTGCTCTTTTGAATTAACACCTACAATCACGGTGTGGCCACCGATCATTACTCTAGTTTCAGGGTCAATCTCTTGTCTTCCTGACAACTGGCTTCCATCGATAAAAGTTCCGTTGCTAGAGCCTAGATCCTCAACCCAAAATTGACCACTTTCAAATCCTAAACGAGCATGCTCATTCGATATATCAGTCGCATCAAGTCTGAGAAGACATTTATTGCTGCGTCCTATAAGTATGCTCTGATCCGGCGAAAACGACATTACAATCGGCGAGTTTCCGACAACTACCCAAGCTGGGAATCGAGGTGAGTCAAATGCTAAACTTTGTCTGAATATTCGAGCTGCAGCTTTATCTGGAGTATCACTCTCTCTAACAATTAGATCCGACTCTAGAGTTGTGATTCTAAAACTCACTGGACCAAGATCTATTGCAGCATTATCGTTGTATGTATTCGATAGAAATTTATAGTTCCCTGCCTCGGCAGTATTCTTTACGATAGGCTTACAAGAGAAAGAGCCTCCTACTCCGCGTGTAACTTCGAGATCGAACCCCAGTTGAGCCATCTCTTTAACCGTAACGCTTGCTTCTTCGGCTGCTCCCAAAGAAAAACGAGGTCGCTTGACGAGTAAGAACTCGACATTGTTCGGGTCATCCGCAAATGTAATTTCAAGCGCAAACATTTTTTTATCTCTTAAATCCCATTATATTTGAGTACAAAACTGAGTTGGAGGTTACAGATATCTGGGAAATTTCTTGTAAATCGCCCTTAAAACCGTCCCCCTGTTCTATTTTTGCATCCTCTGTTTTATTACCCAAAACTTCTCCTCATAAGCCTTTTTAACATCTAAATCTGTCTCTGCCTGATAACTCTTGATGACATATTGCAATGCACCCACTTCATTAGTTCTCGAGGCCGCCCCTAGTGCTGCCATCCGGATATCTTTATTTGGATCAGAGAGAAGAATAAGCAGATTCGAGATTGGGACTATTTGTTTATATCTATTCAACACTGAAACTACGACCCTTGTATTCTCAGAGGAAAGTAAAGCACCTAGCAACATTTTATCAGAAACATACTGGTCGAAACTTGCTAAATTACTTTCTATATTTATGTCTTGATACTCATCCGCCAGAGCCAAAGAAGCTATACTTTGGGCAAACTCAGCACGCTGCTCCCAATGATTATCTCTTACCCACTTCATCAACCTACTGCTAAATTTATGAGATAATTCACGCGATGCCATGGTATCATATATTTCGCCGCGAACCTCCTCATCCTCTTCAGAGGCAAGAAGCGTGAGAAGAATCTTCTCTAACGAACCATCGTACCATCTACCAAAGCTTCCTACATCTTGCGGCTCAAGCTCTCCAAACACACCCTTCGCAATAGACTTTAACACATCACTAGGCAGGTCGGTGCGCTCCGCTAGAATTCTTAAAAGATAAGAACGAGGAGCATGTATTAAATTACGGCGTTGGCACTCTTGAGCGAATTGATTAGTTAATCCATCATCGCGTGAGGATGTGGTCCTTAGAATCCAAAGTAAATCGGAATCTTTGATTGAATCTAGTCGATCCAAGACATCACGACCATAATAATCAGATAAAGAAGAGCTGGAGATTATCAGTGCGAGAGCCCCCATGGATTTTATGTCCTCTATCTGCAGCTTATCACCTATCAATTGAGCTAAAAGCTCCCGATAATCTTCGGGACTATTTGAATCAATCGCTGCTGCTGCCGCCAAATATAAGGCCAGAGAATTATTCTCGGCGTAAATGCGCCGAATTGTTTTCCCTCTTACATCAGCCGGCAAACTACCATCGACCACCATTAAGACATCGTTTGCATAACCCGGTAGAGCCTGGGCTGTTTGCACTTTACCTAGCCAAGAGCTAACAATCGCAGCACTACGTGTCATCCCCGAACGGCGAGCTCTTTCTATTATTACTCTTTGACAGTTATTTCGAAAATCCACATCTCCAGTCGTACGACTTACGGCTACCAACATAGCATGGGCTATCGGATCCTCTGATTCTGTAATCGAATTTAGAATATTATTTCGCTGCTCAGTATTTTCTGCCACTTTAAATAAATCAGAGATCAACTGATTGAGAGTCGCACTTGACACAGCTCGGTGAGGTTCCACGCTTATTTCTAATGCGGATTTGTGTCGATACTGCGTGTAAATAGGCATGGCAACAACGAACCCTACTGCGATTAACACCGCAAAGAGAAGCAAGCCCAACATTTTTGCAGCAACTCCCGATCGAAGAGGAGAGCTTCCGTCACCTAACTCGTTTGATATTTTGGATTTTTTATTTGGATCATTTTTAACTATTTCTTTCAAAACACGCTGGTAATCAGTCGCAAGATCTATCGCGTTCGAAAATCTCTCATTGGTATCGGCCTTCAAACACTTCTCTAATATCTGTTTGCAAGACGGAGGTAATGTGGGCGAGTCGGGAAGATCGATGATTTTATTTTTATCTCTAGCTGGGTATTTACCTGTAAACAGATAATAGCCAAGCACCCCTAAAGCAAACACATCGGTGGCCAAAGCCAACAGACTTCCATCAATCTGCTCCGGCGCGAGATAATTGCTAATTGGGTCTCCCTCTGGATTAAGTTTCGGAGGTGCCATTTCAAGGCTACCCATGATCCCAATAAACGATATCTTCTGATCTTTATCTATCCAGAAGGAGTTATTACAGAGATCCCCGCACAAAATCCCTTTTTCATGAAGGTAAGCCAACTTCTGAATACACTCCCCTAGAATAATCGCTGCCTCGACACTCTGAAATTTCCCGCCTATTAGACCGCTTCCAGGCTCAGGAGGAATTACCGCATAAGCGACGCGTTTTTTATCAACTCCAAAAATCTCAAAGCGACCTAGCTCGGATCGGAGCTTAAACAGAGCCCTTAGTCTATTTTTAAATTCAGCTATCAATCCATCATGCTCAGGCAACTTTTCTCTTAGTTTCCAAAGATGAGTTTCATTACGAGAGGTCTTTTCGATGGCAACAAACAGATCAGCAGTGCGGGTAGATAATAGTTTGGACTTGATCTCATATACCTCTGAGATATCGATGTCTGTTTGCTCTGCTGACTGCATCAGAATTGACATACCTATATCTCCCAGACGCCAAGTTCTTCAGTGAATCCTACCAGGGCTGCCTCTGCCGACGAGATCACTGGCACATTATAAAACTTTTCTCTTAGAATGGAGCTGACAAGAGCTCTCAACTCAGCTTCGCAACAAATTGCCACAGGGAATAACCCTTTATGGCGAACTCCTACTAGTAATTCCTCCATCTTGATGATCACTTGCGCCATCTTAGTGCGATCATTAAGAATTAGATTATGGTCATCACGCCCAACTGCCTGCTCTAGATCCTGTCTCAATTTAGGCCCAACTGTTATGACTCTTACGCCACCCCTTACTGATGTAACTTTATTTAAAACCTCTTTTATTCGCTTTGATTTAATTGCGGCTACGATATCTTCGATCACGATAAATGAATCTTTCGGTTGATCTACCTTAGCAAATAGAGAAGCCACATCTTCTAGTATGGATCTTATATTTCCTATGTATAGCCCCTCTCTCGCCATGGTTTGCAAAACCTCAGCCAATTTAGGAACTGACAGAGCACCACTGTCAATTACATGAGCAACTAGGCCGGGATCTTTCTGGCTCACGGTTTTCACAATTGAGAAACAATCAGCAACTGATATTAGTTTCTCAGCATTCCGAATCAAATAAGCAGCACAACACCGTAGACTGAAATCGACTTGCGAATAATTATCAATACCCGCAGCTTCGACAATCAACTCAGTTGTCCGGTCGGATCTGACCCAGGAGCCAAGGATTCCTGAAACAGGCTCTAT
>CAZWGK010000038.1:0-6851 GCA_964633685.1 uncultured Bdellovibrionales bacterium
CACCTATAGATTGGGCCAACTTAAAAATTCCCCTGAAAAATACTGGGCTCTTAATTCTCTCAAATGAGATATCAAATGACTTAAGAGGAGCCCCAGTCAGACCATTCTGGGGCGAGCCCTGCCCTACTTGGGATTGAGAAGATTTTTGTGGATCGATCGACATATCAGAGGTCCTCTCTTGATCTAAAAATAATCGAACCGATCTCTTCAAATTAATATTGCAGCCCTCTACACCCGGCGCCAAAGTAACAGCTTCTCCCAATAAAAGGCTGAATATGGACGTAAGCTGCGACAAAACAACTTGCCGTTCTGGGGATTCAGAGGAAGCATGAACGATGCTAGAGACTATCAAATTCTTCATCGTCCCCCCATAATTGCGCCACTATTAAGTCCCGCCACCTTGACGGTGCTGTATACCACTCAAGTAACTTTTGTTTTGATAAATCAACATGTTGTGGTTCAAATACATCTACCGGTAGCTCTGTTTTAGACTCGAATGCCACTGCAGCAATTCGCTCTGCCCAATAGTGATCTTCAAAATCTAAGCCCTTCATAAACTACCTCGCTGCCTCAAAATCGGCCTGTAATTTTTTAAATTTCCTACTGGCATTTAGGGCATAATTAACCAATAAAAATGCCCCTAATATGGCTACAGCAACTATAGATACTGAAAACCATGAAACGGCTTTAGAAGTTGTTATTGGTTCCAACACTATCGGCTGGGATACGACTTCTGGAATAAGAAATGACACCAGCACCGAGATATTATCTGAAGCTATTCCTGAAGCTCCGGATACAAGTTTTGCTATCTCTGCTTTGTCGATATCTAAGCCCTGACGAGCCACAATCAAAACGCTACCCGTACCATTCTGATTACTGTTTGATTTGCCTAAAAGAGGGTCGGGAGTAGGAAGATTAAGATGCACCCTAGCCTCCAGAATCCCCTCCAGTGTTAAGATGGTATTTTCGATCTCCTGACTTAATCCTCTTTCATATTCGAATTTTTGAGCCTCCCGACTGGAGATCATAGAGCCCTTAATAGTACTCGCCTTGGTCGGAATTCGTAAGGTGCGCTTCTCTTCCAGTAACTTTAGAGCGGACATCGCTTCGGAGTCTTCAACTGCTATTGCCCACCTTCCATCCGGCTGAATCTTCTTCTCTGTATCGATCCCTCCGACGTGTAGAGTAGTAACAATCTTATTAGCGTCCGCCTCATCAAGGTTGTGAACGATTTGTTCCTTACACCCCCCTAGAAAGATTAGGAGTGTGCTTGCTAAAGCAACCCTACTTAAGGAAGTAGTCCTCGAATTCCATGTCACCCAGCGCTTCCTTAATTGCATTAAGAGCCTGCTGGTGTAACCTTGATACCCATGATTTTGATCTATCTGCTTCTTCATCTGCCACATCAACAAAAGATTTATCGTGGAAATAATATCCCTCGACTATTAATCGCTGTTTCTCTGGCAAAGTTGCTATCGCATCTAAAATTTTTTTCTTTATTTGGGCCCGATTCATGGCCTGTTCTTGGGTAAGATCCTGATTTACCTCATCATTTACCTCAGTTTCAAAATCTTCAAAAGTTAATCGAAAAGCTATGGCACCATCGGCTGCGATATCAAAAACCTTGGCCAACATCTGTTCAGCCGACTCTGATTCGGTTGCTAGGTATGGATTATTTTCTAGATCACACTCCCTTAAGGACTGAACCGCCTCCAAGGCTTTCTGGTACTGATAAGATTTGTGCGAGATTGAGGAAACCTGTCGAACCGCATCGATGACCGCTCCCCTAATTCGTAAATACGCGAAATTTTTGAAATCAACACCCTTGGATGGATCGAATTTATCAGCAGCTTCGACTAGACCTAGGTTTCCAGCAGCTTCGATCTCATCCATCATATCTGGATGCAAGCCCATATGCTTGGCGATTTTACGCACAACTGCCCGTGTGTAATCCTGAGCCTCAAGAATAAGCTCCTGCTTGCCCTTTGAATTTCTTTTAGCCATCAGCACCTTTGGATTAATCGATTAACATCTCGCCTACTAATCGAAGTCCACTGAGAAAAGTTGCTAAAACAACTTAGCTCTATCTCCCCCTCTTTAACAACTCATGATTTCAGCTAGTTATTGCGACCACGAAGTATCTGACACTTCGTGATTACTGAATTTGGGCGATGATACCGCGCATGACAGAGCTCTCGGCCGGGTGGGTAGGATACAAAATTGAGTCTGCCAAGAGTATCTCCACAATTTGGTATCCCCGCTGCCCTTCGCCTAACACCTTCTCAAGATACAGCTCGAGAGTATCGACCGATATATCTGGAGCATTAAGACTTATCACTAAATATCCGCTACGCCCAAGGCATCGGACTGCCCCCTCTATCAAATTCGGCAAATCATGGTGCACCTTGAAGAGTCCTCTCTCACTTCTACCCACTGTAGGTGGATCCAATATGACTATTTGGCAGGGCTCCCTCTTTCCGGACTCTATGCGGCGAGCTTCCTTTTCTAAAAAATCAAGAACATCATCTTCAATAAAACGCATGATTCCGCCACCTTCAACTCTATTGAGCTCAAAATTCTCTTTAGCCCAAGCTAGGATTCCCGAGTTGCTATCGATCTGGATTACCTCACTGGCTCCGGCTAAATGTGCTGCCAACCCGAGGGAACCGGTGTAGGCAAAGGTATTCATTACCCGGCCCTTTATCTTTTTCTCAAATAAAAAATCTCTAATCCTTCTTGAATCAAGAAAGACTCCCGCCTGTGGTAATCTTTCGGGCCGTAGAATTAGCTTCAAAGCACCGAGCTCCACTATCAAATGCTCTTGCTTCTCACCAAATAACAGTCTGGCTTCACGAGCACGCGAATCATTATCAGCTGAACGACCCCATAAGTAGGCCGTTTTAAAAACTTTTTTTAGTGTCTCAATCAGATTAATTTGACACCATTCAAACGAGAGCGACTCGGAGTAGGAGTGCACTATGCCTACCTCCTGAAACTTATCGATCACCAAGCCAGGAAATCCATCTCCCAAACCGTCAAAAATTCTTAGACACTCTTCGCTCTTGAGTTGAGCTTCTCGTCGCCGCAAAGCCTGTTCGAAATGTTCTCTGAATAAATTTTGAGACATACTTACTCTTTTAAGCCCACGTAGCAGGACAGTAATTTGACCCCGAACCTTAATATGAGATTGGCACTCTTCTGCCGATTCCGAAAGATTTTTCTGTGATCCTAATGGCAGGCGGAGATTGTCTACGTTTAAACTCGGCTTTTTTTACTCTGCGATGAACTTCAGCTACAGCTTCCTTGCCATATTTTAATTCAAGCTCCTCCCTAGTCTGTATGGACTCAATCATGTCTTCACATAAAGGGGATAGCACAGAGTAAGGAAATCCGATCCCAGCTTCATCAGTCTGCCCCGGCTTTAGCTCTGCAGAGGGAGCACGGTTTATTAAAGTTAGTGGTATTAACTCACGACCCGCTCGCTGATTTATAAATTCCGCCAATTCATAAACCCTAAACTTACTGATATCGCCTAGCGGAGCTAAGGCGCCATTCATATCGCCGTATAAGGTGCAGTAGCCCAAGGATAGCTCAGTTTTATTGCCCGTATTCAACAAGATTGCACCGGTTCTGTTAGAATGCGCCATGAGGATCGAGCCTCTAATCCGAGACTGTAAATTCTCATCAGCGATTGCTGCAGAATCATCACTGCTTTTAGGGAGATTACCAACTAGGTTCTTTAAAGATTCAAAGACAGACTGAATACTCTGCTCTTTAAATTGAGCCCCTAAATTTTTTGCTAAGATCTGAGCATCGGCTCTTGTTTCACCAGAAGAAAATTGAGTTGGCATCGACACTAAATGAACTTTCTCTGCAGACAAAGCATCACACGCCAAGCAAGCCACCACCGCTGAATCGATCCCTCCACTTAGCCCTAGAACGGCTTGTTCGAAGCCACAACGGCTACTAAACTCTCTAATTCCAAAGACAAGACCATCATAAATATCACGAATAGGATTATCCCCAATAATCGCTGGATTAGCTGGAGTATCCGTATCTATTACCTCTAGTTTCTCCTGGAAGGCTGGTCCAAAATATCTAACAACACCACTCGCGTCCAAAAATATGCTGCGTCCATCAAAGAGGACTTCACCTTCATAGCCATCATAAGCTCCGACAGTATTAACATATAAAACAGGAGCTTTAGTGACTTGGTTAGCTTTCTTAATCCACTCCAATCTTTTATTGACCTTTCCGACTGCAAAAGGAGAAGCAGACATATTGATAATAAGATCAACCCCTACTTCAGCGTATTCCTCAATCAGATTTATTGGATACCCCGATGTAAAAATATCCTCGCAGATCTGTAGTGCTATTTTTTTTCCGTCGATAGTTAGCGGGTCACGTCTTCGTGATGTAGCAAAATATCTTTTTTCAGAAAATATATCGTACTCTGGCAGCAGAGACTTATCTCTTACTCCCGTGATAGTGCCATTTTCAATTAATACTGCGGAATTATATCTCCACAACCTACCATCAGGCCTCATTCGAGTCTGATCGATATCTACAAACCCAACAATTGCTTTAATCCCTGAGATTAGTTTGGCTAACTGTCGAATTGCATTTAAATTCTGGGCTATATAGTCATCGTCTAATAAAAGATCTAGAGACTCGTATCCAACCAACGTTAATTCCGGAAACACTACTAGATCGGCACCTAACTTTTTCGCTTTATCCACAAAGGTAAGAATTTTATTCTTATTCTCTTCGATTCTTCCTGGCGTTGTACCGATTTGGGCTACAGCAATTTTCATAAAATTCAACCTCTATCTGCGTCCAACCAATCGTCTTTTCAATGCAGCTTTTGTGTCGCGAACATAATCTCTGAAACGCCGCCTAAAGTTGTTTAACCAGAGTAGGTAGTATCCACCATCGCCTAAGATAAATTTAAGTAGCGGTGCTCTTAACCACGGCATGAAACAAGGGGCATGCGTCAACATATTGATCTCGGTCTTGATGAACTGCTTACCTGAAGCTTTCGGCATCTGCATCTCGTATGGGCCATAGGCCGGAATGGGCTTACCTTGCCTCCTATGTGTTTCAATAATACGAAAGGCTCTCCACCTTTTTTCATTCGACATTAACTTATTACAAGCTAAGGCTTCATTTCTGGTAACTTCCTTCGAAACAATTGCTCCATCTGATAGGCTCTGTTGGTAAATTTTCTGCCCCCGCGCCGTTCTCAATAGAGCAAAACTCCACCCCTCGTAAAAATTGACATCTCCATCAGGTGGAGCCATCCAGGGGTCTCCGACCGCAATATCAGCAAATTCGGAGCTGGCATCGAAACAGGTCAAGCATCGAGCCGGGCTATAAAGTCTATATAATATGTTAATCATCTCGATAGACGACGGACGGTAGCCGGTCTTATTCGGAAAGTAAGCAGGTTTGCTAGTTCCATCAGGATATAAAACGTACGGTGTGCCTGGATGCTTACCAATTCTTGAAACAAATTTTGAAGCACCCTCTCTGGCCTTACCTAAACTATTCCAAACTATTTCATAACCGTCATGCTCAACCGCAGCGTGGCAATATAATCCAATTGTTAGAACTACCCGCTCACGAAGCCTCGGGTCTAATTCGGCTGCCTTAGAGTATCCATGAATCTGACAGGGCAAACCGACTAAAGCATACTTACCAGGCGTTGCTAGAATCTCTGAAAAGACGGAATTAGTCGGTGAAATCGCATATTTTGATTTAGTGGAGGCTAATATTTCATCTCTAGTACGAGCTATAACTGGCTTGCCTCTCCAAAGAACATCTTTGTCGGAGGTAATTACAACTGCACCATCAATCTCACCTCTTTCTAAAAGATTTAAAAGTATAGCTGTGACTAGCCCACCGCTAGTTCCGTTTTTACGCAATTCATTGTCAGTAGCATACGCTAAGGTAGATTCAAGAAAATGTCCGTGGGTGTTGGTGATATCGCCGGACTCGCCAAACATTTTTTGATGAGCCTCATGAAAATCAAATTCATCACCAGGACATACTTTGACGCACAAATCACAATCCGTGCAGGCTGAAAGATTTTTGACAGTTGGATAACCTTCGGCACTTACACCTAAAGCCGCTGTCGGACAAATACCGACGCAGGAGCCACAACGGTGACACAATCCACCTTCAATAATTCGGGCAAGCCCTCGCAAGGCGCGCGGCGGATCATTCTGCTCTGTGGCTGGCATCTCCAGTTGGGATAGAAAAGGCGATCTACCTCTTAGGGGAGGTGTATTATCCAATATTACGAATGGATTATTTTTATCACCCCGCGCAGCTCGGCCCTCGGCACTAATTTGAGATGTTGATATAGTATCGATCATTTCCCCGCGCCGAAATAATTAACCAGCGTGCCTTAAATTTAGCAGGTTTTAACACTCGGTAGAATAGCGGGATAACCCTTAGATTATAATGATTTCGAAATTTATGGTAAATAATAGCCATGACTTCAAACTCTCTGAAATTGGTTAGTGCTGAATTTCCCTTCGCGGATGCTCCTGACATTGAGACCGCCTCATTGGGATATGCGCAAAGGTTCACAGGGCCAATCGGCAACTGGCTACTGAGCGTTCAAGAGAGTTACATAAAGGAAATCTTACGAGATAAAGTCGGGCAATCCATCTTAGATGTGGGGGGTGGTCATGGGCAGAATATAGAGGTCGCCCTACAAAATAAGTTAAATCTGACTATCCACGGCAGTAGCTCTGATTGTTTCTCGCAAATTAAAGTCGAAGATCCGGCGAGTAAGTTGAGGTTGATCGTTGGACCGATCACTAAGCTCCCCGTCGAGGATAAAT
>CAZWGK010000038.1:6861-8673 GCA_964633685.1 uncultured Bdellovibrionales bacterium
CTTCCGATCTAAATAAGGGTCTTTTGTAATTCCGGGAGCTCCACCTGAAACAGCCTCATCCATTTTCTTTTTTCTTGGATTTGACTTTTTTCCGCCCGAGGACTGATTGCTTAAAAGATATTCAAGGTTATCTCTAATGGGTGCAATCCATGGCTCCATTTTTTCTTCAAGTGTTCCTGGTAAAAATCCAATATCTCTACCAACGGGTTGAACCGGTCTTGAAACTATAAGCTTTTGATAATGTTATTTCTATACGACTACTCTCTCACCTCTATAACTGGCCAACGGTGATCGCAGAGCTTTGTAGAGTAGCCAAATCCGATGTAATCGTGGATTTCCCTACCAAGGCAAGTTTTAATGCCCTAGAGCCAATTCTGTTTAGGTTCAAAAGAAATATCGAGAAAAATACTCGTCACTTTTTAACCTTTAATAGAGATGATATTTTAAACGAATTTGCCAAAAATGGGTTTAGATTGGAGCATAGTTACCCCCAGTTTTTCTGGCCTATGGCTCTTCATCGCGGTCTAAAATCACCAAAAATATCATCACTTCTAGAATTAGCGCCGCGCTTAATTGGATTAACCCGCCTCTTTGGAAGCCCCATAATTGCGAGTTTCAAGAGACAATCTTAGGCGACTGAAGGTTAGTCTACCCGCAGCGATGGATCATTGATTGTTGCAGAGACACACGAGCCATCTTTTAAATTCATTCGTATTTTTATGGCACCATACTCATTCTTATACATTGATCCTGTGCTTGAATAATCTTGCCAATTTTCTCTAGCTATCCCGTTAGGATCAGGATTTCCCGCTCCTTTGTAAGTCAAATTTTTGATCTTTTTACCGGTGCTGGCTGAATATAAAGCTACACTCGCCGTCTTGCCAAAGTATTTTGATGAAGCGACATAAACAGCGAAATACATGGTATCTGAGTTTGGTTTCCAAAGAGAGCCAAAGGGTCCATCTGGCAGTTTCAAAGTTCCGCAAATATCGCCACCTAAAGATCCGACAAAAAAGGAGTCTACTGGGGTGTAATCAATATTTCCTACACTGCTGATATTGTCGGAGAACGGATTGTATACAATCAACGAGGTCCCGGTTTTAACACCTACTTCCTCTCCGGGATCCGAAGAATCAAAATCTCCAACAATCACCTGCCCATCGGCCGAGCCTGGAGCATTAACCGAAAGAGGATCCCTAAACTCAAGACCATCCTGACCGATGAACTTTATTGTTGTCTTTGTTGAGGTCTCACCGATAAAAATCATCACATCTTTACCATTCGGATCCGATAGAGGCTGCGGCTGATTGGACTCAGTACCAATAGGAATTTCTCTCACCTCGTTGGTACGAGGGTTCTTGGCTCTTATAACGTAGGTTTCATCAGTGGAGCTCTTTGTTGAAACTACTATCCAATCTCCATCACCATCAAAGTTTAGATAAGATGGTTTTCCTGTATTCGAACCAAATATAATCACCTCCTCTACTCCAGGTGATGATTCAGCTAATGGATCATACTTAATCGTCCACTTAAAGTTAGCGCCTTTTTTCTTTATGGTTACAGCATCAGGTAAAAGGCTCCCATCAAAATCACCACCGACTACTATTGTCTGTGCCAAGCCACCCAGATCAAAACTACCTAGGCTAGAGTCATCATCTATCCTTCTGGCAGACCAATTCAATTTTGCCCCTAAGGGCGCGACTTTTGTAATGGCAGGAACACCAGTCCAATCCATAGGGAATTTAATGTTATTTTTCTTGCCAAATATGCCTTCATCAACCTGCCGCTGATGGTGCCGGAAATTGTCACCGG
>CAZWGK010000038.1:8683-13510 GCA_964633685.1 uncultured Bdellovibrionales bacterium
TCAATAACCGTCTGAGTTGACGAGCCCCGAACATACCAACGGACATTGCTTTTTGAGATATTATTTGTCTGGTAAATATCGCTCTGTCCGTCCGCATCAAAATCATTTACCGAGCTGCCCTGCGCAAAAGTGTCGCCAACTAAAAATAAAATGGCCAAAAAAATAGTTACAAAAATCTTAAATTTTGTACTCATGACACCAGCCTTTGCTAACACTTACTGTTCTAAACTTGCTCTTTCAACTTCGAGATTACACTCAAAGCCAGATCTGAGTTTCCAGCAATAATGTATTTTGGGGAAACCTCTTTCCCGAAAAAATGAGGTTGTCCCAGTTCATCTATAAGAGAGCCGCCGGCCTCTCTTATAATTATAGATGCCGCTGCAAAGTCATGTGGACCAAAGGTATCTAACTTGAAAATTCCTAGGTCATATTCTCCTCGAGCTAAACCCAAAAGAGCCCTCCCTGTTACATGGCTCTCAGCTACATTTCCTGAAAAAGCTCCAAGAGTTCGAGGCCTTGAGAGAATTCGCGGCTCGCCCTTTGGTGCTCCGCAAGCTATTGAAACCCCGTTTACAACTACACCACCACCGGAAATACCCTCTGCGAATAGGCCCAAAGCAGGAAAATACATAATCCCGTAATCAATTACCCCATTTTTGGATCGACCTAACAAAACTGAGAACTCGTTTCCACCAGATATAAATGTTCGGGTTCCATCTAAAGGATCCACAAACCAAATAGTATCCTGACTGTAATCGCGAAGTCCTACAGCGGGACCCTCCTCAGAGAGGACTAGATCTCCTGGGAAAATTCGATTGATTCCTGCTACTACCATATCACTCGCTTTCTCATCAGCTTCAGTGACTGGAGTGTTGTTATCTTTAAATTTGTACCTTAACTCACGATCTACCCGACCCGGCCAGTAATTAAGAAGCTCTCGCCCCACATCAAACACAAGTTTTTTTATTTGATGGCGGTCTTCATTTTTCATTTATCTTCACTACTTTACCTTCTGCCAGACTGACTCAATGATAGGAAATGTTCCTTTAAAAGCTGTTCTGCAATCTTTACTTCCTAGCCCACACAAAGAAGCAAGGCGCTCAAGTCCAAGAATTATCTCCTCTCGCTCTCGCAGTAATAACTCCTTTATAGATGCCGGATCTTCTAGGTTGTCGAATGTAATTTTTTCATTTTTATTATCACTTCCTGAAGCTCTGCCCTTAGCATCTCCAAATTTATCGAGATAATCGTCAACAATTTGAAAAGAAATACCAATTATTTCGCCTATTTTTCGACACTCCCCGAGTGCCTCTGCAGATAGCCCCGCAAAAATTCCTCCAAATTCCATCGCTGTAGAAAATAGAGATGCTGTTTTTAGCTTATGAATGCCTTTGAGATCTGATGCACTCTTGGCTCCTGCTAAATCTAATTGTTGGCCATTGCAAAGATCCAAGTAGGCTCTATTCAATGAATGATATAATTTTACTTTAAGATCAGAATTGAGATTGAGGTCAGCTATAGACTCATTTGCTAGGGCTACTAGTGCATCTCCTGCCAATATGGCTGTGGCTTCGTCAAATTGCTTATGACAACTAGGCCGGCCCCTTCGCATATCATCATCATCCATGGCTGGCAGATCGTCATGTATCAATGATGATGTATGCAGAAACTCGAGAGCTGCTGCACCCGAAAGAACAAGCGAGGGATTTCCACCCAGATCCTCACAAAGAGTCAGAGCCAATACTCCCCGTATCATCTTGCCAGGCGGAATTTGCGAATGGGTTATGGCAGCATGGAGTTTAGGAGTAAACCTACCCATGTCTATTATCTGCTTTAATCTATTCTCTAGCGAACTAGTGATGTTTTCCACGGCCAAAGAATAGCCGAAAAACCCACTCACGACTACACTCATCCAGGAGAACAGAGAGATTTTCTTGGCTATTTAAAGCCCTAATAAGCGAGATGCTTCTTCGAAAACCCGCTTCGGAGCTGAAGCTGCCTTTATGATAATCTCTTTATCGGGCTCACGGCAGTTCTTAATCCTGGTAAATACAATTTCACCAGGATAATGAACTGGAGATAACGTGCATCCCTCAGCCTCTAAAAAATTAAAATAATTAAATTTGATAACTGCCTCTTGCGATTTCAGTTTTATGGATACCTTGTTACTGTCCTGCGAGAGAACCTCGCCTTCACCCTCTGCAAAATAATTTAAGACGGATTTCTTTCTTTCGTAAATTAAAAAATTATTCTCAATCTGCCTGAACAAGTAGTGATCAGGATTATCATTCATAAATTGAATCCATTTTGGCTCACGGACCACCAAAATATCGGCATTCATGAGATCGAAATACTCCTCGATTCCCTGTAAACCAAGATCAATATAAAACTGCGGAATCTGCTCCGAATACCACCACACCTGATGAAACGGGAAAGATGCTACTATTGGTTTCCCACTTAGAAATACCAGAGGAGCAATATGAGCTCTAGATAAATCATGTAGTATGAACCCAGGAAAAAGAGCCCTCCCTCCCTTGGAAAATGTTTTTATTCCTGAGCCGACCTTAAAAAATGAATCGTCTGTGAAAAAATATTGCTCCTCTCGGCGACTGTGAACTATGGCGGTGGTAGCAAATAAAGAGAATATCAGAAAGCTGCCTGTTAAAACCCCAACCGATCGTTGAAATAGGTTCGCACTAATTGACTTATCAAGAATATATTTTACAGCCGCAGCGGTTGGAATCGCCAGGATAAACAAAGCAATTAGATACATTCGATCAAGCTCTAACTGTGGCTTCCAAGCAGAAACAACTATGGTGAGGAATAGATTCCATCCGACTACCGAAATGATTATATTACGGTAACGACGAGGAATTAGAATAACACCAGCAATCGACAAGAATAAGATTAGAGGATTGGTCATAATGGTAACGTCGCGAACATGCTGCACCATAGATTTGAATGAAGCTGGCTGTAGTTTGGCTCGAACTACAAGCGAGCCCATCTTGCCGCTCCAGGGATTGCTCAGATCTCTCTGATCTTCTGAACCTTCATTATTAGAATTACTTGAATTATTCGGGGCCTCCATCTGAGCAGCAGGAGTATTAAGAGAGATAAAAGCGCCTACTTTCGACGCAGTCAGGAACGTGGCTGCCCAGGGGAGATAAACTACAAAAAATAGGGCAAAAACTCCCTTAACGTAACGTTTTCTTAAAAGCCGTCTAAAATTAAAAAGCACCACGACTAGCATCGGCAAAAACGCCACAGCACTTAGAGACCAAAATCCCATCAAAAGAAGGGAGGCTGTAAAAAAAGCTGCCTGTTTGAAAGATAGTTCAAACTCTTCGTCTAAAAGTCTGATAAGCAAAGAAAGGTTTAGAGGGAATAAAATTGCTGAGACACAGAATCCCAGAGCCCCGTATTTGAGCCCCCATCGATACCAAAGAATACTCCCAGTAAGAGCAAAAAAACTTGCCAGAAGAGCTTCTTGTTTATCACGCTTTAAGAGCCTAGCCGAGAAGTACAATGAGAGCGGGGTTAGAACAAAAAATATCGAGACAATAATCAGATTGTATAAAGACTCAATCGGAAAAGCATATATAAACGGGGCAAAGATTAAAAAAACGTTCAGAACTCCTGTGGGAAAATAATCCCTAGAATCAATACCCCCGTTCCAGAGTGGGTTGAAGTGAGGAATATTTGGAAAATTCTCCTTCAACATCTCTAATCGGTAAAAAAATGAAGCATGATCATCAAACAGTAACAACTTACCGTTTGACTGCGTCCAGAAAGCAGTAAGACACAGAAAAGCCGTCAAAATTGGCAATGCTAAGTAAAGATTTGTAAAAGATCTTCGAGCGAGCCAAGCTACACCTAATCCACACAGTAATAGCTCCCCCCTGAAGGAATCGGACGGGAAAAACCCATAAGCCCGGGTTAAATAATCAACAAAAAATAGTAGAAATAAAATTACCGCTACACCAAAAGGATTGATTATGGGCACTAAGGGTAGATTTAAGTTTTTTAATTTTAAATATCCGTAATTAACCAGAACAATCCCAAACAAGATGAACCACTTTCCGGCTATGCCCACCGTATTTAAATCGACTCGCCAGAACCGGGTTGTTCCAGAGAGAAAACCGAAAAGGCAGAGGGCTACTCCGAGACCGATTAAAATCGAGTGGTAATTTTCTTTTGATTGATGGGCCATGCTGCGGGAATATACCCCAGCTTCTGGCATTTTGACTACCTGTCGACAGAGCTAGCTCAATAATTGATCTTAAAATTAGCCTGAGAAGAGATATAGCTTGGGTAAGCTATCACATATTGATAGACTCACTTTTATGCCGAGGCATGAAGGATAAAACATTCAAGAGGGTATGTGAAAAATTCTGTCTATTTAGGATTCGATATTGGTGGCACAAAAATGGCTGTAATTCTCGGGCGTGCCAATGGGGAGATTATCGACCGTATTCAATTTCCATCTTGTAATCCAGAAGAGGCTCACCAGAAATTCGTATCTCTGGGGAAGGAGTTATTGGCCAAGTATCCAAACTGCAAACTAGAGGGTTGTGGAATTTCTGCACCTGGCCCCATGTCCTCAAAAAGGGGGTTAATTTTAGATCCACCAAATAATCCGCTCTGGAGAAACGTTCCAGTCAAAAGTTGGATCGAAACGGCCTTTAATGCCCCAACCAAAATGGAAAACGATGCAAATGCTGGTGCTCTGGCTGAATGGCTTTGGGGCCACAATAAAGAGGTAGATAACTTAATCTATTTTACCTGCGGCACTGGGTTGGGCGCTGGGTTAATTCTTGACGGAAAACT
>CAZWGK010000038.1:13520-15221 GCA_964633685.1 uncultured Bdellovibrionales bacterium
GCGGGCGAAATTGGACACATTCGAATGTTGCCACTTGGCCCAGTTGGTTATTACAAGGCCGGTAGTCTCGAAGGCGTGGCGAGTGGCAAGGCTCTGGGAGAGCTCGCTCGAATTCGTATAATTGAGCCTCATCCAAATTCAGTTTTGGACTCTTTAAATATTGATGAAATTCATGCTCCTGATGTTGGTAAAGCCGCTCTCGCTGGGGATGCTTTTGCGAAATCTATTGTCGTAGAGAGTGCAACTTATCTCGGCAGTGCTTGCGGCATGTTAATTGATATTCTGAATCCAGAGAAAATAAGTCTAGGTAGTTTAGCTGTGCGTCTAGGCGGACTATATATCGATGCGGTTAGAGCTGCGGCTAAAAAAGAGGCACTCTCTGAGGGTTATAACAATTGCATAATAGATGCCGCTGCTCTGGGGGAAAATGTTCAGGACATGGCAGCCCTGGCAGTGGCTGTGCATTGAAAGCAGGTGCGCTAGGCTGCCCACCTGCTTTTTAAGAAGGAGCTATTTACTTACGAAGTAGCTAACTTTTCGGAAAGCATCCAAAACTTCCTTGCCTCTGGTAGCTATGTTTGGAGCATTCTCCACACCATAACCAGAACAACTTACTGCACCGGCAGCATCGATTGTTCGATTGAAGAGCACGGCGGACTGCATTAACTCATTAGCAATGAACACCTGATGGCTCACTGATTCTCCGGAAGGCTGCACAAGTGTAGCCATAACTCCACCATCGACAATTGCCTTGGCTGATTCTTTAGTCGCCAAAAAATTAGCCATGTATTTAACTGGAGTGCTATTTGGAATTCGGAATGTCATGGATTTTCCAGCTTGGGATTTTACGCGTTTAACGCCTCTAATAATCGAGCCAGCATTATCACCATTTGCTACCCGCTGAATCCAAGAAGCTTGCACTGGTATCTGAAAAAACGCGGCAAAATGTTTTTTAATTTTTGATTTTTTATTTTTACCATCAACAATATCTACCAACTGCTCATTACTGATTTCAGTTGCACCTTGTTGAGACATCACACCGTAAAGTGCACAATCTTTAACAGCAATTGCGATTCCGGGTACTCTCATTACTCTAAACCCGTCACGTACATCCAAGGCATCAATTGGAACCATGTTGCCATCGAATGCACCGGCACTTAGATTATAGGGTACGTTATTTGAATCACCTTCCATTTCAACATCATCAATCGGGCTCTGCCCAGCGAAGGCGAGACTAGAGAATAGAAAAGCTGAGATAGTTAAACTTCCAAAAAGATTTATATTTTTCACAGGGGAACACTCCAAAAGTCATTTAGTTCAATAAAATCAACAAGCTACCAAGGCAAAAGAACATGAGAATGACACTCAATAAGAGTTATAAATAAGGTGGTAAAAAGTGTATCAAAAAACATTCCCAGAGCTCGTATTGGCTGGAAAATGACAAGGCTACATAAATCATAATAAAACCATAACTACTTTAGGTACTTGAAATAAGCTAACTCGTACAGAAAAGGTTCAATCGTGGGCTCGACAAATGGTCCTGAGCATAGAGATTCTTTTATGCCTTTGTCATCGCAGAGTGACTCAGAGGCGCCTCTTCCAGTAACTACTCCCTCAATCAAGGCTATTCAAGATATCAATAATCAATTTGAGGATAAGGGGTATGCCCAATTTCGAGTTGAAAGCTTCAGTGAACTTGTA
>CAZWGK010000039.1:0-13075 GCA_964633685.1 uncultured Bdellovibrionales bacterium
CGCAGACCTGAGCCGGAACACAGACACACAAATCATTACAAACAAGAGGCTCCATACAGGGGGTATTTAGATCACACTCCTCGCCAGGATCAACGTCCCCATTGCCGCAATCGTTGATAGTTCCAGCTGTGCCAGCTGTGCCGGCAGTACCGGCAGTCCCCGCAGTTCCGGCGGTGCCAGCTGTACCGGCTGTACCAGCAGTCCCCGCTGTTCCGGCAGTTCCAGCTGTGCCGGCAGTACCGGCAGTCCCCGCAGTTCCGGCGGTGCCAGCAGTTCCCGCAGTTCCGGGTGTGCCGGTGGTGCCAGAAACACCTGCAGTCCCTGCAGTCCCAGCTGTGCCCGCTGGCCCAGAGCCACCGGCCGTGCCGCCACCAGTTTGTCCACCCTGACCAATACATTGAGTCGGGCAATCAACAACACAACAATCAATCCCCGGCACAATCTCTGACATCTCACACACATTATTTCCGCAGAACGAGGTGGTAGACTTACCTACCGAGGGCACTCGCCTGTATGCATACTGGGAGACATTAATTGATATAACTGGGAAGAACGGTATAAAACTTTTAAAACGAGCATAAAAGCCAACAACTATCGGGGAATCCCTCAACAAAATCTCCCAATCTTCGCGATATTGTCGCTGCGGCCAACCAGTGCCCTGAGTCTGGCCAAATCCTCTAATTGGATGGCCAATATTTCGATTAGAATTAAACCTAGCATCAGGATCTCTTACAACGATTTCGCCAGGCCTCATAAAAAAAGAGTCCCGCATCATCTCTTGGATTCCAGCATGATTTTGCCCTGAACCGAGGCTATAAAGATTAGGATCATACATTTTGAACGGAACCAACTGCACCTTCCCTTCGACTCCAGTAGTTGCGGGGGTTGCCACCATCTTAGCGATATTCTCCGCTCTATTTAATATTAGCGAAATCCGCTGCACATAATCTAAGCAGTCAGTTGGGGCGTTCAGACAATCTCCCTGCGAGGTTGGGGTCTCAATCATGACCTTTGAGGCTTGATCCACTGCAATATGAGCACCGTAACTTAAGAATATATAAACAGTGATGTACCAAATTAGGTCTATCGCAACTACTACAAAGAATAAAAATATTGGAAGGACAAGCGCTGCCTCTACATAAGAGACGCCACGAATTTTTCTTAAGAGGTTTCTCATGGCCTAATATTACCAGAGCCCGCCTGTTCTAGGAACTACCACTCTCTTACTCAAAAAGCCCCGATTACGGGGCTTATATGAGTAAGTAAGGGTTATTACTCTTTTGGGGCGGAAGGATCGGTAGTTAAATTATCGAGGTTCGGATCTTTTGGAGGCTCCTCGGATACTACAGGCACTTCCACTAGTGGATCTATCCTTGGATCGCAATTAGTAGAATAAGGGTCTAACGCATTGGCACAACTTAGATCTTTAGAACTATTACGATAACATGCACAGGGATTACCGTTAATCTTACACTCGACTATGACCAAGTCTCGGCCAGGAGCAGAACCTCTAACTATTAGAATACCATAATCGATGCTTAATTCTGCCAGCGGCTGATGTTCTACCCCTACACTGGTAGCATTACAGCGGCCTGTGGGTCCCCCATCGGGAAAAGTACAATCAGCATTTTTATTGCAGAAGCCTGGCTCGGTTGTATTCCTTTCATATCTCATGTTGTTGAAGGCTTTTTGACAAAGTGCAAGAATCTCCAATCCATGATTAGTGAGTATATTTTGTTCTGCTGTTGCTCTCTCTTGCGGCTTAGCATTCATGTAAGCCGCTATCTTCCCTACCAGCGCGTCATTAAGTCCATGAGGATTAGTTGTGGAGTTGTTTGGTTTTGAAATATTGAGCACATTACTAGCGTACCTAGGTGCTTGTGGTCCAGATGGTGCCAACTTCAATGGTGGCTGCACCTGGCCCTGTGCGTTAGGAAACACTATTTTTAGCACTTGGTCCACTGGCGCCCGCGAAGTCTTACACGCATCACATGACGGACTATAATCCCCCACCCCTCTCGCTGGAGCAAATACCGCCACCCAAAAAAGTACCACCAAGCACCACTGACCAAACCTATTCATAGGACGGCTCCCAAAATTAAATATAAAATCCTCTTTACGTCCCTTACACCGGCTGAAAATTGCTGATCAACTCTATATATCGGTCAAATAATTGAATATATTTAGGGCTTTTTCAGCTTGCCGATCAAACTAACCCCAGTCAATTCAAACAGCTGCTTGAATTCGCCTGTTACTGAAATCGGTTACTGATTAGCGGTAAGCTCTGTGTTTTCTGTATTAATATCAGTGCTATACCTAGGTGTTGCCATCGTTGAAATATCGTTCTCAACTGTTGATGCATTGGTGTTCCCACCTTCCGTCGAAATGGGAGTGGGAGTGGGGCTGTTACAGACTAGAGGGTCGACTTTCGAGCCCTCACAGGCCGGCTTTTCATAATAGCAGTGACAAATTGGCTCAAGATATTTGCACTTTACCCGGAGCTCAGAGTCTTTGCTATTCTTCGGCTCCGTCCACTCCACAGTTACTTCGACGTTTTTTGGGCCAGTAGCGCCATCCAAATCGTAGCTGGCGCCCGGGGGGAGAATGCACTGGCCTTTAAACTCTTGATTGTCTACTTTTACCTCGCACTCCTGAGTAGTCTTTAGACATACCGCACTATAAAACCTCGCACCTGGGGTTGCGATTTGTTCACATTTTCTATGAAGTTCTCCCGGTGTATTTTTTAAGTTTTTATTTAAGGCGGAGAGTATATTCTTAATATCCTGTTCATCTTGCTTTTCCAGGGCCTTCCCTTTTTGATCATTCAAAAAGTTCTTATCAGCTTTCGCTATTAACCCATCGCTTTGATGATTATTGGTCTTATTGTCGTGTTTCTTCAATAAATCTATAGGGACTACATTACTACTACTCTGATTTAGTCCTTTTCCATTTGTTGGCTTATCGAAAGACTTTCCTGTATTTTTTCCATCCGAAGTTTTGTCTGATGATAAATAAAACTCATCTTCTACCTTGCCTTTCTTATCCTTGCGATCATCTTTATAACACTCAGCGCAAGTGGCAGCTTTGGTTTCCCCCACCCCTCTGGCTGGAGAAAATACCGCCACCCAAAAAAGTACCACCAAGCACCACTGACCAAACCTATTCATAGGACGGCTCCCAAAATTAAATATAAAATCCTCTTTACGTCCCTTACACCGGCTGAAAATTGCATTTCGTTAATAAATATCGGCTAAAAAACGGAATTCATTGAGCGCTTTTTATTGTGTTGGCGCAAAATAAACTTAGGCGATTTGAGTACTTAGCCTGACCTTCGATTTTTAAAGTCCGAACCTATTTACGCCGATAGTCTTAAGGGGCACCTTGCCCAGCCCCGAATTTTAACCGCTCGGATAGCGGAACGGTCTTATTCGCCCAAGACCTTTAACGGAATTTCGCCATGGAAGACGTAAAAAAAATTGGGGATCGCGGAAACAGCCGAGGCGCTTTCGAAGAACAGTATCCCAAGAAAAAAAGTTTGAAAGCTGCCGCCAAAGTAGAAGAAGCCAAATCAAATTCTGAAGCGGTAAAAATCGGAATATCAAAATCTCAGTCAACATCAAAGGAACAAGTATACAAAATCTTAAACGAGATAAATCAAGCCGTCAGAAATACTGATGAAATAACCGCCTTAGTAGATGGAATTGTAGGCATAGTCACTCAAGCTAATCGAGCCGAAACAGCGGAAAGATTAAATGCATTAGAAAGTGAGGCCAGAGATCTAGCTGCCGAGGTTGCAAAAATAGCCTCTGTTGAAATTGATTCTGCTGCCATGAGCGAGAACAAACTAAGTGCACAGGCAAAAAAATTGAGCGATTCTTTTGGAGCACTCTCAAAGCCTGCTCAGAAGATTACAACAGAACTCTCACCTTTCTCTGATTCGTCTAAAACTAAACAATACGAAGAAGTAGTCAGCCAGGCTAAAGCTGAAATCGAATCTATTAGCGAAAACATAAGAGCTACGGCTTTGGAATTAAAAAAGGCGATGGAGCTCGGCGAGACAGTAGTAGAGAATAAAGAGGCCTCGTTCGCTATGGTGAGAGATGTCGAATCCGCCATAGAGATGGCAAAAAAAACCAGTAAAAGCATTAATGCCGACCCTAAGACTGCTATCGGTGCCATAGGCGAATCTAAACGAGCGGCAGACCTAATTAAATAACTTAATCGGGCCGCTCTATAACCTAAGCACAGAATAAAACCTCAACCAGGTCGAGTGCGCCTAATGACAAACCCCGCCTCAATAAAGTAGACTTTGGTCTCTGTTTAGAGGCTTAAAATGTTTGAAACACTCCAATCAAAATTAGACGCGGTTTTTAAGAAAATCACAGGCCGCGGCACACTGAACGAAAGCGATATTGAAACCGCAATGAAAGAAGTCCGAATGGCACTTCTTGAAGCCGATGTAAATTACGGTGTGGTAAAAGATTTTACCGCAAAGGTGGCAGCCAAGGCTAAAGGCGAAGATATTCTAAAATCCCTCTCAGCCGGACAACAGGTTATTAAGTTTGTCCACGAAGAGCTGATTGCGATGATGGGATCGCAAGCCGCCGAGCTAAATCTTAAAGTTGCTCCTCCTGCAATCATAATGTTAGTGGGTCTTCAAGGTTCTGGAAAAACCACCTCCGCTGCAAAGCTAGCTCGCTATCTTGAGAAAGAAGAGAAAAAGAGAGTGCTGCTGGTGCCAGCCGACATATACCGACCCGCTGCCATTGAGCAATTAAAAACTCTGGCGAGACAAATTGGAGTGCAGGCTTTTGATACCAAGCCAGAATCCGATCCAGTGGTAATAGCAAAAGAGTCCCTTGATATGGCTCAAAAAGGGGCTTTTGATGTGGTGATTCTAGACACTGCCGGTCGATTACAAATAGACCAAGAATTAATGACCGAGCTATCTGATATTTCAGAGGCAGTGCAACCGCACGAGATACTACTGGTTGTGGATGCCATGACTGGTCAGGAGGCGGTGAACGTTGCTAAAGGATTTGATTCCGCGCTAGAGCTTGATGGACTCATTCTTACTAAATTAGATGGCGATGCCAGAGGCGGAGCCGCTCTCTCGATGCGAGCTGTTACAGGCAAGCCGATTAAATTTATCGGTATCGGTGAAAAGAGCGAGGCTCTTGAAGTGTTTCATCCCGAGAGAATGGCCTCACGAATCCTGGGCATGGGAGACGTGCTAACTCTCATAGAGAAAGCCGCTAAAGAAATAAACATCGACGAGACCCTAGAGCTGCAGAAAAAAATAAAGAAGAATACGTTCTCTCTTCAGGATTTCTTGGGCCAACTTCGCATGATTAAAAAGATGGGCGATATGGGTTCAATCGTCTCGATGATCCCTGGCATGGGTAAAATGGCCGACAAAATTGACCCAGCTGTAGTTGAAAAAGAGATGAAGCGCACAGAGGCTATTATTTTAAGCATGACGCCTGGAGAACGGGATAATCCGAGCATAATTAACGGTAGCCGAAGAAAGCGAATTGCTGCAGGATCAGGAACATCGGTTGAAGAGGTCAATCGCCTGCTCAAGCAGTTTCTAGAGATGAAGAATATGATGAGCAAAATCTCTAAAATGGGGCTAGGCGGAATGATGAAGGGCATGGGCGGATTGGGCAGCAAGCTCGGTGGTGGAATGTCTGGCCTTGCTAATTTAATGAAAGGCCTCAAGTAAAATTTTGAGCAATCAGAGAGAGAATCGTGAGAAACAATACCGGTGAAAAATTTATAGTTTGCTGCGCTTTGCCATATGCAAACGGCGGACTTCATTTAGGACACCTGGCCGGAGCTTATTTACCTGGAGATATCTATGCACGGTATCGCAGAATGCAGGGCCACGATGTTCATTTTGTGTGTGGCTCCGATGAACACGGCGCTGCGATAACATTTAGAGCTAGAGAAGAAGGCATTACTCCTCAAGCTGTAGTTGATAAATACCATAAAGTAATCAAGGACAGTCTTGAAGAATGTGGTATTAAATTTGATATCTTTTCGCGCACTACGCATGAGTGCCATGCAAAAAGATCCCAAGATTTCTTTTTAAACCTGCAGAAGAATGGATTACTAGAGAAGAGAACCGAGAAGAGGCTTCATTGTGCATCTTGCAATCAGTTCTTACCCGAAAGATACGTAATCGGAAGCTGCCCTACTTGTGGCAAAAGCGGCGCCCGAGGAGATCAGTGCGAAAAGTGTGGCTCATGGTACGAACCAGAGGCGTTAGTGGACCCTATCTGCCAACTGTGCAAAACAACAAAAGCAACGCTTAAAGAAACAACTCACTGGCATTTCGAACTTCAAAAACTTGAACCAAAGCTCCGAGCATGGCTCGAATCAAAACAAACCGGAGAAATTCCGTGGCGTAAGAACGTTTTGGGGTATGCTTTTCAGCCTTTAAAGGCTGAGCTAACCGGACGCGCTATTACTAGAGATTTAGATTGGGGCGTTCCAGTACCGTTACCAGAGGCGAAAGATAAAGTTTTATACGTCTGGTTTGATGCGCCTATTGGATACATCTCCGCCAGCGAAGATTGGGCAATAAGACAGGGGCAACCTGATAAGTGGAAACACTACTGGGAAGATAAAAATTCTCACCTCATCCACTTTATCGGCAAAGACAACATCATATTTCACACAGTTTTCTGGCCGTGCATATTAATGGGCGATGGTCGATACGTTTTGCCGGATCTCGTGGCTGGAAATGAGTTCTTAAATCTTGAAGGCGAGAAGTTTTCGACAAGCAGAAATTATGCTCTCTGGCTTGATGAGACTCTAAAGATAGTTCCCGCAGATAATCTTAGATATTATTTGGCAACCATTCTGCCTGAGACAAGCGATTCTAATTTTTATTGGGACGAGTATCAATCAAGAATTAACACTGAGCTCGCCGACACAGTCGGAAACCTTTCCAATAGGTGCTTGAGCTTTATCAATAAAAACTACGAAGGAGTAATAGCACCCGATGGAGCCAAGTGCGATCCCTCAGTGGCAGAGATGATTTCATCAGCCTATGCCGAATACTGCCGACAGCTAAATCAGGGCTTAGCAAAAGTAGCACTGGGCGCGGTTATCGACCTGGGAAGAAAGCTGAACGTGTACTTCCAAGAGCAGGCCCCGTGGAAAGTCCGAAAAGATGACCCTGTAAAAGCGCACGGCTCTCTGTTCTCTGTATCGATTGGAATTAAAGCAATTGCTCTAATGCTTACTCCTTACGTTCCAGGAATTTCGCAGAAAATGTGGAATCAACTTGGTCTAGCCTCGCAGATTGAAAGCGAAGGACTGGATGAAGTAATGAATATGTCTTTCCCTTCAGGGCACAAAATTAGCCAAGAAGTTTCCCCTATTGTAGCAAAAATCGAGGATGCTTTTATTACGGCTCAGAAAGAGGCGCTGCAGGCGAGGATTAAGAAATAGGAAGCTATAGAATCACTGCAGCCACACGCTGGGGTAGGACTAGAAGGTCAAGATGCGCTGTTACCAGAAACCAGCACCAGGTGTCTAAACTAGAGCTAAAAAATCGCTAGAATAACAATTCGGCCACAGTGGGCAGGCTCCAAAGCGTTTCAATCGAGTCTCATTTGGGTACATGTCTATATTAATCAATAATTAGGGCATCTTATAAGGTAAGAATTTTTCTTAAAAAACCTGAAGCATTCCTCCTAAATTTTCGGATCAGTGTTTGCAACAAAGACGTAGGTGTTTCTTATAGCCAAGCAGTCAATGATTGAGCTGCTTATAACGGAGGTTTTATGTCAAATCGATGTCGCGCTTTTTTATTGGCTGTCTTCTCTTTGGTATTAACTCTAATCTCGAGCCCTCATTTCGCTGTGGCTCAAGCCCCACAGAATGGCGGAGAGGCGTGCGCAAAATGCCAAAAGCCTGATCATTACAAAAAATTTAGTGGTGGATTTAAGATTTGTGCTGACAGCGATGCAAGCAACAACGGGGTAGCTCCCTGCCAGAGAGATAAACCTGATCAACCAAAACCGTTAGAGCTTGATATGGGCACACCCAGCGAATTAGACTCAGCTGGTCATGGGGCCACCAAGACTGAACTTGAGGCAAATGGAAATGAGAGCAACAATCTGATTACGACCATGAAAGATCGCAAGGCTAAACAACAAGACAAAGATGATGCTAAAGCCAAGCTTAAAGACAAGTTGAATGACCCATCTGGACCCTATAGAGATGTTTGCCGCACTGCTATTCAAAGATTTAATCCTTGCTATCCCGGAAGTAAATCTTGCTCTGTTGGCACGCGAAGCGGAAAATGCGGCAATATTCATAGTGCCGCAGGTGATGTTCATGACGAGACTTCCAAGGTGGAGAGTCTCGAGCTCTCTTCAGATAATAAAGTCGTAGTCAACTGCACGTTTCCTGCGGATTACTGCCGCTGCTACCTGGCCGACCTAATGGCAGATGTTGGCGTGGCATACGAGACCCGAGAAAGAGAGCTCTCTACGGTATTTTTTGGAGAGTAGCTAAGACTCTCTTTATTGCTACCAACTTTGCCCCTCTTGCTGAAATATGAGCCCTCTAGGTACACTTGCTAAGTTGGCTTTGCGCCAACTTAAATTAAAGGCAAATAATGACACTTAGAAAATTATTAACGCATGCACTCTACATTGGGTTTGCTCTCTGGGCTATGGGCTCGGTGGCGGTTGCGCAAGAACAATTTGTCCTAATCGTCATGGATGACATGCGACCTGACGATCTAAGGTTCATGCCAAAGTTGACCGAGTATTTTTCCACCAACGGCAAGAATCTTAATAGAGCGTTTGTATCTTGCCCGCTCTGCTGCCCCAGCAGAAGCACTCTAATGACAGGACTCTACGCCGCTAATCACGGGGTCACTAGCAATAAAGTTTCCTTGAGTAAAAAAACTATATTTGAGGCCATCAAAGAGCAAAATCCGAATATCAAAACTGGAATAATAGGTAAGTATCTAAACTCTAGCGATGGGGAATATAGGCCTGAGTTCGATGAATGGATCGTTTATAAAAATGGGATGATTGGAAAATGGTCTAATTTCTCAGTAAACATAAACGGCACTTGGACCAATATAAAAGAATATGTATCTGATTACTTTCTAAGTCAGGCCGAATCATTTACCGAAAAGTATAAATTAGACGACTTTATTCTTTATTTAAACTTTACAGCACCTCATCTCCCAGCGAAAACACCAAAATCTTTTATAAAAGATTGCTCTGAATTTGGGGCCTTGCTACCCGAAAATTTTGATATGACTGACTCAACTGCTCCAGAGAAATTCAAACACACGTTGCGCAGCAGTAAGACTAAAATAAAAAAATTGATCTGCAAGCGGGCTCGCTCTTTGGCTTATATTGACGAGATAATAGTCCCATTCTTAGATAAGTTAAGGGCTCAAGGCACAGAAGTTTTATTTATCTCAGACCACGGATTCATGTTGGGTGATTACCGGCAATTCGCAAAAAATTTGCCCTACGAGCAGGTAATTAGGAGTCCTTTTCTAACCCTAAATATGGATATAGATGAAACACGATTAACCAGCTTCGTAGATATCGCAACTAATCTCTATACCAAATTCGGAATTACTCCGCCTTATCAACTGGACGGACTCGACTACTCCCAAGATAGATCTGAACTTAAAGTGGAAAGCTTTGTCGATGCTGGTAATAAAATTCCTTTTGTCGCTACAGTTACAAAAACTGAAATATTTGTAGAATATTCAACAGGCGAAACTCAGACGATGCATTTAGCGGATTAATTATTAAGCAATATTTTTTGATTTGTTAGAGGTGCAACCTGTGGTAGCCTTCTCTTTCTATGAACCCCGATGCGCCACAACCTAATGATTTCGATCCAGAAAGAGAACATCAACAGTGGGACTTCTCTTTAAATCTTAACTACTCGAGCCCAGACCAAAAAATTCTTGCATTACAACAAAGGTACCTCGATCTTGCTGCGAGTCGGGGACAGTTTGGAATTGAATCCTCTGCATTGCGAGGTGAAGTATTGGCCTTAATACTGAAATCTCTACCGCTAATTCCAACATCAGTTCAAGGCGAGCCCTCAGAAAATAAGAACGAACCAGTACAGCCGATCTTTTTATCTGGCTGTCAAAAAAAAGGGCATGCAGCCAGCGCGTTACTACGACTTCAAGTAGATAACTCTTCTCGGACCCTAGCTCCTCTGAACTCAATAATTAAAGATTCAGTGCTAGACTCATTGCAATTCTTTAAACACTCTTTAGGAGAGGCCAAGAATAGAATCTATGAAGAGCCAGTGGGGGTTGTCATATCTGCGCTAAATCAACCGAAAGCAGAGATCGTATTACTTGAAACAGCTTTCGATGAAGATCTTGAATATGCCAAGGTCAATACCTCTGAGATTAGAAATTCCATCTCTGCATTCGGCATTAAAACTTCTAATGGCCATAATTACTATCTACCGACCCCGATTGCTTCATCAATTTCGTGTGCGATGGTTCTAGCTCAAGCAAGAAGAGATCTTTACGCCAACGTAATTGCTTGCTCGGAGGAGAGTTTCTTTGTACTAGGCGTCTCTGATTTTGAGGGACCAATTGGCCCTACTCGTAATTCATGTCGATTCAAAATAGATGCTATTTTACTATCAGCCGAGTCAGGCTTGGACGACTCTGGAATCATCCAGGTATTCAAAACATTCAAATTCTCAGATCATATTAAGTGGACAGTCGAACCAAATGGCCTGGCTAAAACGGAATGCTTGGAAACATCCATAACCCGCCTAAGTGCTTAAAATTTATCATTTTTACTAGGTCGAATCGGCACCCTGGGAAGTCATTTAATTACAAAAGGGCCTTTGGTAACCTGCGAGACTACCGAAATATAGCTCTATACCCCCCAGAGTTTGACTTCAGAAGGCGGGTGGTATACTTTTCCCCTCTATTTTAAACAACTTGAGTCCCGTGAATACCCGCTATTGGGAGGGATTGAAGGTAAACATTTTCAGGATTTACGAATTAAGGAGAATCCGTGGCTGCAATACTAAGATTACAAAGACACGGTAGGACAAAGAGCCCGAATTACCGCATTGTCGCTACTAATCACGAAAATAAGCGTGACGGAAAATTCATCGAAGTAGTAGGAACTTTCAATCCGAAAGTGGAGCCTCCGATGATTACTTTGAAGGAAGACAGAATCAAACACTGGATCTCCGTAGGAGCTATCGTTAAGGGTGTGACAAGAAAGATTATCAAGGATGCTATCCCTGGAATAATCGAGAAAAGAGAAGAGAATGTTACGAAGAAGATCCAAGCCGCTCGTAAAAAGAGAAAGGCTCGCTTAGCAGGCAAGGCGCCTAAGGCAGCCAAGGCTAAGAAGAAGTAATCTTCTTAAATCTTCAAAACGAGCGCCCCTTCAAGGGGCGCAGTTATTTTGGGGCCCTTGAAACCGCAATCACGCAGCCCCGATTGTTTAGCAAGCGCTGAGTTGGACTTATGAAAATACAGATCCTCTCAATATTCCCCGAAATATTCTCGAGCTTTATCAACACCAGCTTGATAAAAAAGGGGATCGACTCAGGTGCAATTTCAATATCCACCACTAATTTCAGAGACTTTGCAAAACTGCCCCATAAAAAAGTAGATGATACTCCTTATGGCGGGGGTGCCGGTATGGTTATGAAACCTGAGCCGATAGTGGAGTGCGTTGAAGAGGTCAAAAAATCACTATCAAAAGCTAAAGTCATACTACTCTCACCCCGAGGAAAACCCTTCAATCAGGAAAAGGCAATGGAGCTCTCTAAAGAATCAGAGCTTATTTTCATATGCGGTAGATACGAAGGGATAGATGAAAGAGTATCCGAGCTGGTAGTAGATCAAGAGATTTCTCTGGGCGACTTTATTCTAATGGGCGGCGAAGTAGCTACCATGGCCGTCATAGAGGCAACAGTGAGACTCTTGCCAGGTGTCATTGGAAACGCAGATTCTCCGATAAGTGAATCGTTCAGTGCGAAGCTCTTAGAGGCTCCTCAATATACTAGGCCGCCTGAGTATAAGGGGTTATGCGTGCCAGAGGTTTTGATTTCTGGAGATCACAAAGCTATTGCCAAATGGCGAGAAGAGAAATCAGCAGAGTTAACAGCAAAGGTGCGACCGGACTTAAAATCTAAATAGAATCCTATGAGCAAACTATACGTGGCCCTTCTACATGATGGAATGGTTGATAAAACTGGCAAAAGCGTAACTACTTCTCTAACGCTTAACGACATGCAGGATCTAGCAAGAAGCAGCAGGACCTTTGGGGTTGAAAAATTATTCGTGGTCCACTCGACACCAGCCATGCGAAAACTAGCAAAAAGATTACAGACTCACTGGCTTTCTGGATTTGGCTCGACCTATAACGCTGACAGAAAAGAAGCGATGTCGTTTCTTTACATCGCCTCAGACCTTGAAGAGATTTTAATGGCAGTTGAAAAAGAAACAGGAAAACTGCCTAAACTTGTCGCCACATCGGCCAAAAAAGGGCCCGGACGAATCCCATACTCTCAGTTTAGAGCGGACCTAGAAAAATCGGATGATTCATTTATTCTAATGTTCGGTACAGGGTGGGGCATGGGTCCAGAGCTTATGGATAGAGCCAATATAATATTAGAGCCGATTGACGGGCCTGGTGAGTATAATCATTTATCTGTTCGGTCTGCTTGTGCCATTTCGCTTGATCGAATCAGAGGCAAATAGGAGTTTTAGTAAAACTATTTGAATTTATTAAACTTCCAAAAGTTTATTAACTGTATGATTTGTGTATAATAAACGCCTTATCTCGTTCATTTAAACCAAGAGATTACTATGAAAATTGTGCACGTTGTCGCTGACTACGGAGCAGGCGATCTAGCTTTCTCCGAAATGATATCCGCTCTAGCCCGTCATCTTCCGAGTGATTGGGATTGGCATGCCACATCTGTTGATTCGTTCGACACCATAGCTGCTGGATTTATAGTCGCTCAACTTGGATTGCAAAATGAATCACTAAGAGCACTTTTTGAAGAAGGGGTTATTCACATT
>CAZWGK010000039.1:13102-15192 GCA_964633685.1 uncultured Bdellovibrionales bacterium
AGAACAACGAGGGCGAGGGCTTAGTTTACGGTCTGCTAAAAAATGGTGTGCCAGTTGTTGTTGTAAACAGCGGGTATTCTATGTCTTTCGTTCGAGAGTCCCTCGAGGGGCTATGGGTAGCCGATGTTGATAAAGGTGGCAGCCAGTTTCGCTCTAGAGATATATTTCCACCAGTTGTAGGTAAAGTTGCTAAGAAAGAGTTCGATTTTAGGGGCAAAAAACTGGATCCGATGAAGGTGATTCCTGCTCCTCCACACGGCGTAGTGGCTTATATAGATTCATTTGGAAACTTAAAGACCACCTACCGCGAAGGTGATGCTGAGTTAAAGAACCTACAACCTGGTCAAAAAATTAAGGTGGAAATCAATGGAGTAGTCAGGGTTGCAACCGTTGCAACTGGGAGCTTCAATGTAGACGAAGGAGATATCGCCTTTGCTCCAGGTAGCAGTGGCCATGAGCGTCGATTCTGGGAAGTCTTCCAACGAGGAGGCAACGCTTGGGCAACTTACGCTAAGCCAAGGGTCGGCAGTCAAATCAGCTTACAACCTCTTTAATAAAAAGTAGGGTCAAGATACCAACTAGAATTCGGTACACACCGAAGCCAGACATGGTGTGCTTTGAAACAAACGCTACGAAAAGTTTAACCGCTACCATCGCAGACAAAAATGCCGTCACAAACCCAACGGCAAAAAATGGCGCATCTGACATAGTCAAAGTAGCGAGACTTTTTAGTAGATCGTATCCTGTCGCCGCAAACATAATCGGAACTGCTGCTAAAAATGAAAATTCAGCGGCTGTTTTTCTATCAAGACCGCTCAGCATTCCACCAATAATAGTAGCCCCAGATCTAGAAACTCCAGGCCAGAGAGAAAGCACCTGAAACACTCCAATTTTTAGTGCCTGCAGGGCAGAGAGGTTATCTAAGGAATCACATTTCTGGTTCAGTTTAATCCTTTCAGTAACAATCATAACAACGCCGCCTACAATTAAGCCATAGGCGACGGTGGTGGGAGTAAATAGATGAGCTTTGATATATTTATGAAGAATCGCACCCGCGAGCAAAGCTGGAGCACAAACCAACCCTAATCTTACGATGCCTTGTTTACCTGAAAAATCACCTGTACCCCCGACGAGCAATTTGAGGAACCTTGACCAGTAAAGCACTACAATCGAGAGAATTGCTCCAAGCTGAATAAATATCATGAAAGTAGCGGCTTTTGAGCCGTTAAAATTTAGAAGATTGCCAACCAGGATCATGTGTCCAGTGCTTGAGACAGGAAGGAATTCGGTAATCCCTTCGACAATACCAATAATAATGGCGACTAAAAAATCAGACATAGTTTCTCAATACTTTATTAGTAGAGCCTACGTCGGCTTTCAGTAAGGCTCAAGAGGATAACTGATCTTTCCCTCTGACTATGGCCTCTTTAATGGTGTGAAGCTCCTTAATCTTGCTACCCAATGCTATTGAATCTTTTTCCTTGGCAGCGACTTCTATCTGCTGGTTTACTTCGGCTAACTTCGGATAGCCGTAGAGCTGTGCTGTGCCCGCAGCTTCATTAGATGCCTCTCTTAATTCGCGCCAATTATTTGCCTTATATGCTCTATTAATTCGAGCCACAACTGTTCCCAAGCTATCTATAAACTCAATAACCTGTGGAATTAAATCAGGACTCAAATTAACTAACTCTGAAATAATCACCGTGGTTTCGGTAACTGGCTCTGCAGGAGCTTCTTGGGCCCCTCCACTCTTCATAATTGGCAGGCCGTATTTCATCCGATCAATTAGGTTTAAAAGCTCACTACTTAGCGATCGAATTTCATCAATATCTTTTTGCATACAAGATAGCCTTAGCTTCTTGGCGACCTCACTCGTATCCGAGTAGCCGTACATGCCAGAGATACCTGATAGATCATGTGCAGTTTGTTTTAAACCTGCCCAATCTTTTGATTTTAGGGCGTTACGTATAGCTACCCTGTATGGATCTAATCCCGAGATAAAATCGATAATCAAAGGTCTTAAATCCGGGGCCTCTTCAAATAAATCAGAGATAATAGCCTTGGTTTCCTCATCTGTTTTTGGCTCTTCT
>CAZWGK010000040.1:0-15171 GCA_964633685.1 uncultured Bdellovibrionales bacterium
CTCTGTCTGAGCTTTTGTAGAAAGTGTTTTATGATGTGCTGTCGGCACACCTGCAGCTATCATGATCTCCTTGGAGAAACTCTTAGAGCCCTCAATAGCCGCGGCTGCCTGAATAGGCCCGAATATACGCAAACCCTCTTTACGAAAAGAATCTACTACTCCGGCTGCTAACGGAGCCTCTGGCCCAACTATTGTCAGATCCACCTGCTCTGATTTAGCTAACTCCAGAAGAGCTGTAACATCATCCACTTTGATAGGGACGTTACGTCCCTCTAAGGCCGTGCCGGGATTCCCCGGAGCAATGATCAAATCTTTCACTGATGGGCACCTTCGTAGTCTCCATGCTAATGCATGCTCTCTTGAGCCCGAACCGATGACAAGAACTTTCATAAAACTCCTAGTGACGAAAATGACGTTCATCCATAAATACGAGCGACGCACCCAGCTTATTGACAGCATCAATAACCTCTTGGTCTCTGGTAGCCCCCGCTGGTGCCACGATTGCGGTAACTCCAGCTGCAATAATTTTCTCAACTGAGTCAGGAAATGGGAAGAACGCGTCTGAGGCTGCGACTGCGCCTTGGAGCGAATTGTGATGTAGATTGGCTCTGCTTATGGCTAATTCGGCTGAGTCAACCCTACTCATCTGCCCTGCTCCCACACCGGCAATCATATCTTTGGTGCCCAACACAATCGCATTCGATTTTACATGGGAACAGACTGTCCAAGCGAACTCAAGTGCAATTAATTCATCTTCGGTTGGCACTCGCTTTGAAACAACTCGACCATTTTTTGGACTGGTAATTTTATGATCTGGTTGCTGAATCAACACTCCGTCCTGAATTACTCGCACTTCGCTCTTGGGGCTAGCAGCACTAAGATCAACTTCCATCACTCTTAGGTTTTTTCTCTTGCCCAAGACCTCTAATGCTGCTGCAGAGTAAGCTGGAGCTAACACAATCTCAACAAATCCGTCAGTTAACTCCGATGCAACATCCTCTGTCACCTCTTCACTAAAGCCAATAACACCACCAAAGTGACTACGTGGGTCCCCCTTTTTAGCTAGCAACAAAGATTCTAGTAGATTTCTACCTAGTCCCACTCCACACGGGTTCAGGTGCTTAAATATGGCGGCACATCTCTTGTTTTTTAAATCTTTCACCAAACGTAGAGTCGCATCAAAATCGAGCAGATTGTTATAGGACAGTGATTTACCCTGCAGCTGCTTCCAACTTCTACTAGACTGATTAAAATCTCTATAGAGATGAGCGGATTGGTGCGGATTTTCGCCGTAACGAAGAGCCTCTACCCTTTCTAAAACCAAACCAGAGCTCGGAGTTAAATCTGATCCGACTGTATAAGCCTCAGGTAATGTTGCCACCTCAGAGTAGTATTTACTAATCTGTAGATCATAATTTGCTAAGGTCATAAAAACTTTTGCTGCAAGTTGACGTCTGAGGTTGAGTGGAACCTCTCCCTGTTTTAAAGCTGCTATGACCTGGTCATAATCCGCTGCATCTATTACTGGCAAAACATATTCGTGATTTTTGGAGGCAGCACGGAGCATGGCCGGACCACCGATGTCTATGAAGTTTACCATCCCAGCAGGGTCTTTCCCTTCAGGTCCAACTACTTTATTTAAAAACGGATATAGATTTACTACTACTAGATCAATCGGCCAGATTTGGTGTTGCTCCATCTCAGCTAAATGAGTTTTGTCGGATCTCTTAGCTAGTATGCCGCCGTGTATTTTGGGATGTAGGGTTTTAACACGGCCGTCTAAAATTTCGGGGCTACCAGTGTAATCTTCGACCATAATTACCGGCACACCCTGCTCTTTTAATAAAGAAGCAGTGCCAGATGATGAAAGAATCTTAAAGCCGAGAGCGACTAAATTTTTCGCAAAATCTACTACGCCAGTTTTATCAGTGACTGAAATAAGCGCGGCTCTCTGCATAAATCCCCCGAAAGAACTTAGTCGGAGGCTTTGTATCATAGGCCGCTCTGAATTGACAGCGGCGGCTTACTTATCTTTAGTAAGTTTCTCTAACTCAGATAGCTCAGATTGGGCTAATTCTAATCTTCTTTTTAGCTCTTCTTTAAATGCAGCTAGTGCACGATCATCTCCAGCTAGAACCTTTCTAATAAATTCTAACTCAGACTTAATAGCTTCTAAATTAGCTTCGGCCTGATTCAGCTGATTACTAATACTTGAGATATCATTCTCACTCTTAGACTTCCCTGAAGTAACAGCCTGCTTAATCGCGTTAGCTAATTCAATTCTTCTCTGCTCACGTGCCTTACCTAATTGCGAAACTCTTTGTGCCAAGGCTTGATCGCCGGCATTAAATCGCCAAACTTCTACCTCTCTTAAGTAAGCCCAAGTAGCTTTTTCAAATAATTCTTTCTTCTCTTTAACTAAGGTAGAGGAAAACGCAACCTCAGAAGCCATATCGACTGGGTCCGATGACTCAAGTTTTTTTTGTCTAGAAATCCAGAGCGTTAAATTTTTAGAAGCTGTTGCTGCCTCTTTGGTAAGACGTGCAGCTTTATTTTCGGCTGTTATGATTTGAGCCTCAAGTCGAGCCTGATCGTTACCCAGTTTGGTCCGATTAAGACTCTGCAAAGAATTTAAATAAGAGGTAAGTGTGACTAAAGAATCCTCTACAGTCTTTTTCCTCTCAAGCACTCCCTGCATCTGACTCTTCGAGAGCGATGGGTCAAATCCACCTAGATTGGATGGTAAATCAAGCCCGACTGCCGAATCCTCAATTCTTCTCTGATCAAAAACCCCACTCTGCATCTCTGGAGCCTGATAATCATAATCCTGAAGTTGAGTTAGGGCTAATTCAGTTGCTAAAGGATTAATTAAAACTGTTCTAATTACAGGACTATTTTTAGCGGTAAAAAATGAAGTGACTTCTGAAGTCACAAAACCAATTATCAATCCTACCAAAATAAAACTACCTAACTTGATCGGCGAAGATACTGCTGTGGATTTTCCTTGTGCTAATGGTGCCACTTTTCCGAATGGTCCGGTGGTGACAGATACTTTTATATCAGCATCGTCTGGCTCTTTAGAGAAGCCTCGCTTACGGTAAGGATCTGTTGTCGCTCTGATGTCGTATGCATCTGATATCGGCAGAACTTTGCTAGAGGCGCGCGGATAAGTAACTTCTTTAAGGTCCTGTGATTTAACCGGAAACGATTCTGCTACATGCACTATGATTACTGTGATGTTATCTGGACCACCACGCTCGTTTGATAAATTAATTAGTTTTTGAATTGCCTCATCAATCGATGAATTGCTCACGATTTCGGCAATCTCATCGCTTTTTACAACATTATAGAGCCCATCTGAACAAATCACATACCGATCCAATGCTGCTGGACCATCTTCACAGATGAAAGATTCTACCTCAACATCTGGACACGGCCCCAGAGACCTAGTCAACATATGAGCAACCGGATGATTAGCAGCTTGTTCTGGTTTAATTGCTCCACTCTTTAAAAGATCATTTACTAATGTATGATCTTCGCTAATCTGAGTAATTTTATTGGCTCTTATCCGATAAGCTCTGGAATCACCCACATAGGAAATAATTAACTTTTGGTCGCAAAATGCTAATCCCACAAAGGTGGTTCCCATGCCTCGGAAAGAATCGTCCTCTGCACCTTTCTTAAAAATCTCGGCGTTGGCTAGATTGACAGAGGTTACTATGTCCTCTGGAGAAATTTTACTGGCTGTTTCAAAACGGCTCTCGATAGTTTTTATTGCTAAGCTAGAGGCAATAGCCCCACCCTTAACACCGCCCATACCATCAGCGACCATAAAAAATTTCAGAGCTGAATTTTTTACTACTCCAAATGAATCCTGATTTTCTTGGCGAGACCTACCTACATCGGTGCCTACACCATAACTAATGGCATCAAGAATTGATGGAGCTATAGTGTCAGATGGTGTGGTCATAACTAGCCGTATCCCCTCTGAATTAGATTATTATCGTGCCTCTAAGGGGGCATCTTTTTCTAATTTGAACTGGGTACTACGACTATTTTATAAATCTCAAGAAAGGAACGCTCTTAAGGTACCGCTCGCGTTTTAGCTGATCAACCATTGTTTGAGAATATCGCTTCTCTTCCTCTGGCCCGACCAGCACACGGTAATAAGATTCTCCTCGAATGTTGGCTGTTTCGATTACGGCTCTGAAGCCAGACTCTTTTAGTTTTTGAGTTATGACTAAGGCATCTTCTCTACGGCTAGGCGCAGCTACTTGGGCATACCAACCTTTCGCCAAATTCGATGGCCTCTCTGGTTGCGCTACCCGGGTAGCCTTCTCTTCAACTTTCTTTGGTTCAATTTTTGTTTTCTCGGGGGCAGTCTTTACTGCAGCCGCAGGTTTTACTGGAGCCTCTTCTTTTTTAGGTGTCACCACCTCAGCCGTCTTTTTAGCATCAATCTTGGCATCCCCTAGAGATGCTAAGACGCTCTTCTCAGATGATAGCTCTGATGGCTCAACTGGAGCTGCTTCTTCTACCTCTTCTTTTATTAATGCCCCGAGTGTTGTCTCTTCGTTTTTCTCAGAGTCGCTCTCCTCTCTTGCATCAGCGGTATTTTTAGCAACAGGAGGTTCACTTAAAATTCTTATAATATCTTTATTTTTCGCCTCAGACTCGGCATCCATCTCAGCTTCGAGCACGTCCAACTCTTTCTCTTTAACTGGCTCAGGCTTAGTAACCTTCTTTGTTGTAATTGGAGTTAGGTCCACTGGCTCTTTAGGCTTACTCTCTTCCTGGATGGGTGGAGCCTTCTCTTTGCCGCTACCAAGTTTGGCGTATACTTCATTCGCAACAGCCTCAAGATCCTCCTCTCGGTACTGATCTGGAACAGGCAGTTTGGCAACACTAGCCAGGTTTATGGCTTGGGCGGTCTCAAAACCCGCTTTTTGACCAGATACCAACCCCAAATAAAAAGCACACAGCATACACCCAGTGACTACGCCTAGTAATACGACGGCTTGAACTAAACCAAGACGAATTGACCAATTTTGCTGTACCCGCTTTTGAGGTTCCACGACTTTTCTCAAATTTTTATCGAACAGATAAGTATTATGAAATTTTACTGGTATCTCATCAAGACCAAAGTATTACCTGGGACCAAATATTGATAAGATTTTGTTTAACAATCCGATTTGAGCCTTAGCTCCCCTTCCCTCATGCAGGGCTTGGCGAAACCCTGGGTCGTTCATCATCCTATTTGTTGAATCAAGAAGCTCTTTTAACACCCTTAAAAATGTCCAGATCTGCCCCCGCTCTGCTCCGTGAATCATGAAGTCTTTCAAAAACATCGCTTGTATGAGGAGCTTCCGCAAAGATTGGTCCTCGAAACATTCCCTAAACTCTGCCCAAGGAACTGTCCCCGGCGATAATACTTTTGCTTGAGACAATATCCCCTCTAGTCGCTTGATAGTTTCAGATTCATACCAACGAAGATTAGCTCGCTCTTGGCTCCCTAATATAGAGCCATCTAGATCGGAACCCCGCATGGGATCACTCAGCAAATAATATGCATCGAGTGGATTAATCATTATAGCTTTACAAAAAGACTCGTTTTCGCGCGCACCTCCCCACTCTTCTAGCCATGCCGGAGATGCAAATTGAATCATTAACTCAGTTTTCTGTTGTAAAGATTTGTATTGGCTCTGATTCCAGATCTCCTCTGCTGACCAAACATAAGTCATAGAGTCCGCTCGAGTCTCTATAATCTCACCTAACATAGTGGCGGCCTCACTCTTCTTTTTTGGGGATTCATTAGACAACTCTAAAACTCGCTGCCAATACGGTTGAGGTGCGATTAGCGGGTCTGGCAGCACATTGCCAGTTGGATCGATTGCGGTGATTGTACTGCCCCCCACCGAACCATAAACTGAATCAAAAAGAACTCGTTGCAATCCTAATAAGGCAGCTCTGCGAAGAACTCCCCATTTACTCTCCCTGGAAGATCTTGGTGCGAGTAGTAAGAGGGCTGAGTTAGGTGCTGCCGCAGGTAGCCCCGATAGCTGTTCGGGATTGATCTGCCCTGCTGCAAAGCCGATTCGCACATTTAAGAATCCCTCATAAATCAAGAACTCTACATCTTCAGCCCGTAAGAGTTCAGCCATTTCACGACCTAGCTCGATAGCAGGCCTACGGAGTGCTGCTGCGACTCTCATCGGAAAATCGCATCCCAAATCGCCTAAGTTTTGATCCACCAAGGGAATAAATGGTGCCTGAATAGAGCTGACACCCCAGCGCTCTGAAGCAATCTGCTCTAAGCGAGAGCTTAAAGATTTTAAACGACCATATCGGTTGTACGGATGAATTTTTACCATGCTATTAACTAGTATAATTTATTCCCATCTGACTCAGGGCCGATCTTGCACGTTCGACTCCCCTCTTTCCGAATCCCCAATTTAAAAACAGCTCATCTCTCTCGTTCTCAGAGATAGTCGGTGTCATGAGCAACATAAACACAGGAATCTCCATTCGGGCATATTCTAAACTGTGCTGACTCGCTTTATCTCGGCACTTTTCCAAAACTGTGACTACGTCACCTACCTCTGGGGTTGGGCCAAAATTAATCGCTTTAAAAACACCTAAATCTTTTAAAATCTGCAGAGCAATTCTGCTCTCTGCCTCGGCCAATATCCAACGTAATTCATTCCCAATACGGTAATAAGAAATAGTCTGTAAACCGCCATCACCTACTAATTTAAGAGCAGTATCATATGTTACATTTTCAAACTTACCACTTAGTCTTGCCGCATACCGCGCCCCTCTAAAAATTCGAGTAGGATCATCTCGAAAACTATCAGCGTGTAAAAAACGAATCGTTCGGGAGTCAAGATCTTGCAAGCCACCAAACTTATCGATTAAGACAGAGCGAATATCCCCATCCTCTGTGCACTTCTGCAGAAACTCTCCGAGTGGAGCTACTAGGGTGTTAATTGTAAAATCCCGCCGTCCTAAATCAGCTTCAATTGTACTGGCTTTGACTACTGGCAGAGCGCCTGGTAGCGGATAATGCTCTTGTCGAGCTGTAGCGATATCAACTTCAGTAAGTTCGGGTCCGAACCCCGACAACTTGGCGGTCATAAAAGCTGGATGCTCTTTAATATCTAAAGACATCTGAGAAGCGATATACCTACCAAATTTAATTCCGTCTCCCTCTACCATCAAATCAAAATCAAGAGATGGTTTACCCAATAAAGTATCACGAATTACCCCACCCACTAGAAACACTTGGACCTTACTGTCGTGCCCCAACGAGTTAATCCTCGCTAAAGTATCAATTTGAGGCTTGGTAATAATCATCTTGATAAAATTATTATTAAAATAACGAGAGCCTATTTAGACTCTCCCTTAACTGCAGCAAAGCTAACTCTATCTTTGCGATCTAGAAAATCTTTAATTCCTATATTTAAACCTTCAGCTAAATTTTGCCTTATCACAGTCTGAGACAATAATTTTTCCTCTTTCGGATTATTAATAAAAAACATCTCTACCAAAGCTCCAGGCACATGGGTACCAACTAGGACATAGAAAGGCGCCCTTTTTACACCGTGGTCAGTAACTTTTCCTATCTCTTGGTTGGCTCTTTGAAGAAGTGACTGCTGAAGGACATTTGCTAAAGTAATAGAGTCCTCCATTTTTGAACTCTGAATCAGATCGCTTAAAATAAAACTAATATCAGTTATACCACCACTTGATTCAAAAAATTTATTCTCACGCTCTGCAAGTGCCTGACTCGATTTATCGTTCGTATTATCCAGATAATATGTCTCTAATCCTGAGACAGTATTAATAGCATTTGAGTTTACATGGAGACTAATAAACAAAGCGGCTTTAGTATCATTTGCCATCTGTGTTCTATCCACTAAAGGCACAAAAATATCAGACCTTCTTGTGAGCTGAACCTGATAAAACCCCTCACGATTTGCCAAAGTTTCAAGCCTTAACGCTACATCAAGCACTATATCTTTCTCACTTAATCCGCCAACCCCACGCGCTCCCATGTCCTCACCCCCGTGTCCTGGGTCAATAATCACCATGGGCACATCATTTTTAAGAGGAGATTTATTTCGTGCAGATTTTTTTGTTATTTTTAACTCACCTAACTTGGCCTGAGCGACCTCAACCATATCTCCATCAGGATAAGCTTCGATAACCTCGCGATATCGCTTTTCTGATTCATCCCGATCCTTTTTGTTTAAAACATCCCCGGCCCTAATCAATGCATCATCTGCAAATATATCGCCGGGATAATCGCGAGGGATGCTCTCATAAAGAGAGAGTGCTAAATCTCTGTCGCCTTTTACCTGCCCCTTCTTCCAGAGCTCTTCAAATATAATTCCTGCATTGAGAATAGCTCGAGTTGCATTAGGCTCTTTTGGTTTTTGTGCTACAAATTTCTGAAGGTCTGCTCCAAGGGTGCGCCAGGCAGACTCCTGAGAAAATGAAACATCAATATTACGAAGGGATAAATATCTAGCCTGCAAATGATCAAATGAATCGGCCTGAGCTAAACTAACCCAGAATATAAGCCCGATTATAACAACGACCAACCGCATTCTAGGCATCCTGCTTGTGGGTTTCTTTGACTGTGGCTAATAAATTTAAAGCAGCCAGTGGTGTTAAAGAGTTCAAATCGGCTCCTAATACCTTTTCTGCCACCACTTTCATTTTTTTATAATCACTAGGCTCTATGACTTTCTCAACCACTTTTACTACCTCTCTACTACGCGGCTCAGCAAACATAGAGAGTTGATTGTAGGCTGGGGTTGTCAAAGGGGCAGCCTCACCCGCAGTGGACATTATCTCTCTGGCTCTCTCTAGGAGTCCATTCGGCAACCCTGCGAGTTTTGCTACCTCTAGACCGTAAGATTTATTGGCAGGCCCCTCGCAGATCGAGTGAGTAAATAAAATATCCCCCTCTACCTCTTTGGAACCAACAGATAAATTAACAACACCTGGGAGTGTTTGCTCAAGAAGGGTCAACTCGTGAAAATGAGTCGCAAACAGGGTACGAGCTGAAATTTTGTTACTGATCCACTCAAGAGTCGCCTGCGCCAGCGATAATCCATCTTGGGTTGCAGTGCCTCGCCCTAACTCATCAATCAATAGCAGAGATCTCGATGTTGCATTAGCGAGGATAAATCCGGCCTCTCGCATTTCAACCATAAATGTCGATTCACCCTCCATCATATTATCGGCGGCTCCGATGCGGGTGAAAATTCTATCAACTAAACCTATCTGAGCAGATTGAGCCGGCACAAAGGAACCAAGCTGAGCTAATATAACAATCAGAGCGGCTTGCCTTAAATAGGTCGACTTACCGCCCATATTAGGGCCGGTTAAAATCAAAACTTCCCGTGAGCCCTCTTCGAAAGTGACATCATTCGGCACAAAGTCGTGCTTAAGTAACGTGCTCAAAACAGGGTGCTTACCACCTTTGATTTGAAGATTTCGGGAATCATCCAACTCTGGTCGGCTGTAACCATTTAGCTCGGCCGTGGTTGCTAAAGATATTAGGATATCTAACTCTGCAAGCCGCACTGAAAGGCTCCGCAGAGTGGTTGAGAATGGCTTAATTCGAGCCACTAAACTTTCAAAAAGTTCTCGCTCTAATTTAAGCTCTCGGCTCTCGGCGTTTAAGATCTCTTCTTCTTGTATTTTGAGGGCCTCAGTAATGTAGCGCTCACCATTCGCGGTGGTCTGCTTTCTAATATAGTCCGCCGGCACCTTATCTAAATTAGCCCGAGTTATTTCAATGAAATACCCAAAAACTGAGTTAAATCGAATTTTGAGTGAATTTATTCCTGTTCTCTCTTTTTCGGTATTTTCTAGGGCAGCAATCCAACTTTTACCATTGGCACGAATATCTCTAAGCCTATCTAAATCGGAATTAATACCAGACTTTATGATTCCACCATCTACTAAGCTAATTGGTGGTAACTCGGTCAGGGTTTTTTCAAGGTCACGTAAAACCTCAACATCAAAAATCAACCCTTCGTAGATTGATTTCAAAAGTAACGGTAAACTAGATGCGATACTACCGAGGGATAATCTTATATCAGTCATAGCACTTAAAGAATCTCTAAGGGCTGCTAGTTCTCGGGGTGAAATTGCTGAGAGTTCAAGTCGCGTGGCTAAGCGCTCGAGATCCGTTATCCCCTCTAATTTTTGAGCTACCTCACCTCGTAAGGTTCTCTCTTTGTTAAGAAGAGATTCTACCGTATCGAGACGATTCGAAATCTTTTCAAGAGAAGTCAGCGGCCTCACTATCCACTCTCTTAAGAGTCTCCCTCCATGCGGCGTCTTTGTATAGTCGATGACGCTAAGAAGAGAGCCGTGCTGTCCGCCATCACGGAGGTTGTTTAAAAGCTCCAAGTGCTTACGAGTGCCAGAGTCCATAATGAGTTCATCTTGATGAGTGTCCTCATCGACAGCCAAAAATGTTACCCGTTGTCCGACTGTGGCTTCATCAATATAGCCCACCAAAAGATGGACTGCTCTTTTTGCAACTTCACTGAGTGCAATGTATCCGTTGACCCCCTTAAGCCGGTCTAAATCAGTTCTTTCAAAGGGTCTAAATACACACCTAGTAGCATCCAGGGTTGACTCAACGTCACGCACCCAATTACTTCGTCTATCAAAACGTTTACCCTCAAATTCACGGGGCAGTACTATTTCAACTGGCCCGACCATTCTTAATTCCGAGAGGAGTGCCTCTCTATCAAGGCCATCTCGCAACCTGATCTTGCCAGTTCGCACATCGGTGTAGGCGATCGCAAATTCTTCTCCAAGAGCAGAGACAAAGATTGCCGCCAGAAAATTCTCTTCTCGAGATTTTGATTCGGAGCCAAGCACTTGGACCCCAGGGGTAACTATGCGCTCCAGTTGACGCTCCATCATCCCCTTGCGAGCATTCGGGTCGCCGAATTGTTTTACAATTGCCACAGCCCGCCCACTGCCGACTAATTTTGCAATGTACCCGTCAATCACAGCGATGGGCACTCCGCACATCGGAATAGGCCTCTCGGCATTTTTGTCTCGTGAGGTTAAAGTGAGCCCCAATAGTTTTGCTGTGGTTACAGCGTCATCAAAAAAGAGTTCGTAAAAGTCACCTACTTGGAAGAATAATAACGCCTCGGGATGACGACGTTTATATTCAAGATACTGCCTCAACATCGGAGGCAAAGACTCAATATTTTCAGGGTGCTGGGATTCCATACAACGGTGATAGAGAGTACACTACCCCGACCTAGAAAATAAAGTTTAACATTTAGGGATTTTCAGTTAATTCTTAACTATGCAGAGGCCAAGAGTAATTCTTATAGATGACGAATCAGGGGTGCTTTTAGCCCTTAAATTGATGCTCGGGGCTATGGGAGCCGAGGTAGAGGCCTTTAATTCCCCCAAAGCTGGGATTGAAAGGGCGTTAAACGGCTCGCCGTATGAATTCATTATTTCAGACCTAAGAATGCCCGAAATAGACGGCTTTGGCGTACTCACCGCCGTCCGAGCCGCTAATATATCAACCCCTTTTATTTTGATGTCAGGGCATGCCACCACCGACGATATTGCCAAAGCTAAATCTCTCGGAATGACCGACTTTTTGGGCAAGCCGTTTCAACCAGATGAGATTAAACGACTCCTTAATTTGAATTAATTAGGGCTGCGGCATCCCCCATTTAGGTTGAAAAATTAAATTGGGAAAACTAGAATTTTGGCTCCTATGTGAGGAGCTGGTCTAGATGAACTACAGCCAACAATCCAACCGATTCCTGAAAGAGCTGATCTTTACAGTAGCGGCCATGAGTCTAATCTTTTGGCTGATGAACCCGGGCCTATTCACAGGTTGGTTCAAAAATATCATCGGGGGCTCTCGGGGCGATGCTGGAATATATCTTTATCTTGAGAGCATCCACGCCAATAAATTTTTTACATGGTCAAGCATGGGATTTGATCTTCCCATTTTCTACCCTTGGAAGGGTGCACTGGGATTGTCTGATAATTTTCTTCTACCGGGATTAATTGCGAAATTGTTAATTCCAATTTTTCATAACGAGAATTTTGTTTATAACTTAATTTATGCTTCAGCTCTAATCCTCAACGGCGTTGTTACCTATTACCTAGCTCGTAAAATAACTGGCTCCCCCGTAACAGCTCTATTTGCTGGTTTTGTATTCATGTGTTTTCCTTATTTTAAATTTCACAGAGGGCATCCCCAATTAGCTTTTGCATTTTGGATTCCCCTTACCATACTTGCATCGATCAATTTTATTGAGCGGCGAAATTTTAAATCAGCCACGCTGATAGGCTGCGCTGTTGCTGGAGCATTTTTTACTTCAGTTTACTATGCGATGTACTCTTATCTGCTGGCCGCTGTAACCATTTTTGGCGGCATCTGCCTGAAATTTAGAGCAATCAAATTTCGTGATTTTACACTCCTCTTATTTGCTAATATCCCCTGGATATTACTGCTTGTCCCAGGGGCCTTAGGCTATATTGAGATCAAAGAAGGGATCGGTACCAATCCTACCGAGGTTTTAATTGCACAATCGCCTGGACTAGGTGCTTATCTCGCTCCTCCTATGTCCAACGTAATGTGGTCTAATTTGCTACACCGGCTCTCTCATTTGGAGGGACTATTGTTTTTTGGAATTATTCCGCTGTTGTTGGCGCTAGGAATGTTACTCCATTCTGCCGCGAAAGAAATAGTCTTGGTAAAATCTCAACGCGTATCAGAGAAAACAATTGGAATGATCGTCGCGTTGCAGTGTTTTAATATTTTCATAGGCGCACTTAGATATTTTCATTTTGCTAACTCAACTAGCCTCAGAGCTTTACACCATGAGCAGTGGGTGCTAGCCCAAACTCTATGGATTGCATTAGCTCTAGCTGTAGGTGAATTAATCTCAATCGGATGGAGGTCTCAAGCAAAATCTCTAGAAGAGAAAGACTTCATAGCCCTGCTCTTTTTTACTCTAATATTTTTCCTCTTTGGCTCACTAGGTTTTAAAGAGGCTCTATCAGAAACAAATCCTGCCCCGATGCTCTACCGATTTATTATGCAGCTACCGGGCTATGAGGGTCTAAGAGCCTTGAGCCGGATGGGAATAGTTGCCATCTTGAGTGCTATTTTGCTAGCTGCCCTCGGTTTTAAAAATATTTTAAATACTAGTTTCCGAGCACAAAAGCACCGATATATTTTTGTCGGAGGTCTCTTTTTTGTAACCGGACTCGAGCTTTATTGTGGTCCGAATACATTAGCTCCGGGAATGCCGACTCCAGATGTATATAAATACACCTATGAGATTCCTGAAAGCACAGCTATCCTTGCCTTGCCTATACGCTCTTCGGTGGTAGATGGCAGGAATTTCATGTTCTGGAACTCTCTTCATCAGTACTGGATGAGAGGCTCAAATCACAAAATCGTTAACGGTTTTAGCGGCCATATCCCTTATTATCATGGATTAGTATCGCATGAACTTGATTATTTTCCGTCTCGTAAATCTCTCTCCAGGTTAGGATGTTTGGTTGGGGTCAATTACGTGCTAGTTAATCGCGAGTTTAGGGGGATGAGATATCGCAAGAAACTTAATCATCTTATTGCAGAGCTGCCTGACGAAATTAAGTCTATAAAATGCGACAAAAAAAAGAATTGCCTGTTTAAGGTAGATCCAATAATTGACACGTCTTCCATATCGTCCCCCGAACTTTTATTTCCATCGGCGAACGCGGCAAGGACATTAACCCTTTCAGTAAAGCCCCTTCCCCAGATTAATCAAGACTACAGTATGAAACTCGTTGTACTGGAGGATCTAAAAAAACCTGTTCTTACCTCTGATATTTCAATCACTAAAAACAGTGACTGGAAGACAGAGAATATCCGAATACCGCCCTCCTCCTCACCAATTAACCCTGTGATGGTAAAAATTGAAGTATCAGCGGGCTCGCCTGGAGTAATGTTGAAAAACTTGCATATTGACACAGAGGCTGGCTAAGCTACTAAAGTAACACCAAAGGTGGAGCCTCCGTGCTAGAGTTTTTAAGTAATCCCGATTTTTTAAGTCTTATAGACACCGATGCTGTGCTAATAGACGTACGCTCTCCAGGCGAATACTTCGGGGGCAGAGCACCGAATGCTGTGTGCCTACCTATTCTCGACGATAATCAGAGAGCTGAAGTTGGGACGTGTTACAAAAATCAGGGGCGTGAAGCCGCAATCGAATTAGGTCACCGACTGGTCAGTGGTGAAGATAAAGACACTAAAATTCAGAATTGGCTGCGAGCCGTAGATCTCGATAGAGCTCGAGCTATTTACTGCGCTCGGGGTGGACTACGATCCCAAATTTCTCAGCGGTGGGTTGCTGAAGCCGGCCGAGAGCTACCGAGAATCAAGGGTGGCTATAAAATTTTTCGACGATTTTTGATGCAACAAACAGCAGAGCTCTCAGCAACCCTAAATTTCATAGCAGTTGCTGGCCGTACAGGAGTCGGCAAAACTGATTTTATAAAGGGAAATTTTTTAAGTTCTTCGGGACTAACGCATATTGATCTTGAAAAGATGGCTAATCACCGGGGCTCTGCATTCGGTGGAGAAATTACACCTCAACCCAGACAGGCTGAATTTGAGAATCGGGTTGCCACAGCCCTTATAAAAGCCAGACACGCTAAGCAGATTATAGTCGAAGACGAAAGTGCGTTGATTGGAACATGCCTTGTTCCTGAGGTTCTTTTTGCAAAAATTAAGAGCTCTCCTGTGATTGTACTAGAGGCTAGCCTAGAGGAGCGGATCTTTCGAACTGCTAAAGATTATGTCCAGGGAAGATTAGACTCCTTAAAAGAGAGTAATTCAGTTGATTCACCTTTCATTCAACTATCCGAATATCTCCTCGGCTCCCTACTCCGTATCCAGAAGCGATTGGGCCCAGTTCGAACCAAGGAGATTGAAATATTGATGCGAGAGGCGTTAACCAAGCACGAAAAGGATGGCGACTACCAGCACCACTCTGACTGGATTCGTAGGCTCCTTGTTGAATATTACGATCCCCAATATGAATTTGGATTAAAGCGTCGCACGGGAAAAGTGCTAGCCAAAGGAGACGCCGCTACATTGGGAAATCT
>CAZWGK010000041.1:0-9521 GCA_964633685.1 uncultured Bdellovibrionales bacterium
GCGCACTCTTCATAATTTAATCCCGATCGATCTATTAGAGAATCAAATTAAAAATCTCTCTGATTGGAAAGATCTAGTAACGCAGATAAGCGCCAAGCTTAATGTTTCAGAAGACGCTCTCTGGTTCAGAATAGCTGAGGATATGGGTTTATCTTATGTAGAGCGTGTTCCTCCCTGTAATTTGTTAGCACTGCCTGAAAACCTAACCGTTGAATTGCTGCGTCAAAGTGCTGCTATTCCACTTATAAAAAATGGTCGGATCGTAAATGTAATATGTTTAGACCCTAAAAGGGCTAAAACTTTAAATGTTGGGATTGGTCGCGATAGGTACGTTTTGGCACCTTGGAAAGCGATATCCAAGGCGATTGATGAGAGTCAGCAGATAGCGAATCAGTTGGCGAGAGTTGAGGATCGTGATTCCAACTTAGTTCGACCTAACTCTGTCGCAGTAAGACTATTAAGAAAGATAATCGAGGATGTAATCTCTCATTCCTCTACAGATGTTGTTTTTGAGTTTTTATCAGAGAAGATAAGTTACTCTTTTTTATGTAGCGAAGGAAAAGAGCGGATAGGCGAGGTAGACTCAAGAATCTCGGCTGAGCTTTTACGTCTCTTCACCAATAAACTCTCATCAAGTGATATTTCTTTCCCGAATGGGATTAAACCTACAGTTGAATTTTTAGCTGGCTCTGTAACTAAGATTCGAATTAGTTGGAGCCGCAAAGGTGTTGAGAAGCAGGTGCCGCTGATGAGTGAGGCTAACGGGAAGATTGTTATCATCGATGATAGTGCTGTTTTTGGCCAGGTAATCTCAAAGTTTCTTACGGCTAATTCTTTTGTCTGTGAGACTTTTACAGCAGCTCGACCAGCAATATCTTGGATCGCTGATTGCTCCGACAGTGTAGGCGCCGTGATATGTGATATGCATATGCCAGAGGTAGATGGATTAAGGGTAATCAAAGAAATTAAAGGTGATATTAGATTTAAGAATATTCCCCTTATCGCAATTACTTCCTCAACAGAGTCAGGTCTAGAGATTGAGGCTTTGAAGTTGGGGGTAGATGCGTTTATCACTAAGGATGAGGACCCCGAGATTATACTTCTTCATATAAAACGATTAACCAGACGTTTAGAGGTCGCATGATAACCACCCTGCAAGGTATACTGGGTTTGGCGATTGGTATAGCGGGCTTGGTAACGTCTCAGCCGCTTTTGATATTAGTTTCTCTTCTCACTTTTATGGCGTTATTTCTTAAATCTGAGCGAGATTTCGCAGGTATCAAAGAGGTGGTAGCAAGACTGGTAAATGCGCAAGATTCCGGCGCGATTAGACCAAATGAGTTAGTGCTATCTTCTCGTGCTAAAGAAGTTGTGGACAATTTAGTTGGGGTTGGGGCTCGAATGAACGCATTGACCTGGGAGCTAGACCCAGAGCTCAAGAAGAACACTGTCTCATTTGATTCACAGGTGCGAGTGGATGACTTTGTGCCCGAAGATTTATTTGAAGAGCTTTTAAATTTCGCAGAAAGTCGATTCCGTGCCAAATCTTGTGCGATTATATTTAAGCGACAAAATGATACTAGTTGGACAATTAAGGCTCGTAAGGGGCAAGGTGCTAGGTTTGATGAGCGGCTATCAAGAATCGCTGGCCTAGCATTTAGTCCAAATAGCGAACAATTCTGCGGGATCCAAGAAAATACAGATGCCGATAGCTTGATCACAAATTTTGAGCATTTTTCAATAAGACAGACCATAGTCTCGAAATTCGAAGAACACGATCAGTTTGGAATTAAAGGTGTGTTCTGGCTCGGATACGCCGAGGGCAAAGTTCCAACAGCGACCGAATTAAGTTGGGCTGAAGGATTGTGTCGCTTTATTAATCTTCAACTTAATACAAAGACAAAGATTAAAGATCTCCATGGAGAACTAAGAAGAGCCCAGATAGATACAAAGGCTCAAACCCGATTCTTTGCCGACCTTAGTCACGATGTTCGCACCCCTTTGAATAATTTAAAAAATATCTTGGCGCTAGTGAAGTTTGAGGAAACCTCAGTTGAGACTCGCTCAATGCTTGAGGCTGCTATTGATAATTGTGATCATGTAGCAGATATGATGGAGGACATTCTCATATATTCGCAGAGTCAAGCTGGGGCGATTTCATCCAACAAGAGAGCACTCTGTTTAGACGAACAGTTAAGGCGGATAGTTGGAGCATTCAAAGGCTCAGCAGATTTAAAGGGATTGCCTATTCGCATCGCAAATATTCCTCAAGAAGCAGTTGTCTCTATAGATCCAAAGCATTTTAGAAGAGTTGTGAGCAATCTGTTAAGCAATGCTCTTAAGTATACAGAAAAAGGTGAAGTTGTAGTTTCGGTAGAGTGCCGAGCTGAACAGACTTGGTCTGTGTTTATAAGAGACACCGGAGTCGGTATAGATCAAAAGGATCTTGGGCGTCTATTTTCTCCTTTCGATAGACTTGAGAGAACCAGAGGCATTGAGGGAATTGGATTAGGTTTGGCCCTATCAAAGATATTAGCTCAAGCGAACGGTGCTGAACTATTAGCTGCCTCTAAATTAGGATTTGGTACTGAGTTCGAATTTAGAATCCCTAGAGGAGCAGATGTAGTATCGCTTGCTCCGATTAAGGTATCTGTGGGGGGACAGGTAGTTTTGATGGTAGATGATGACTCTGATTATCTTCAATCCTCGGCTAAGATTCTAGCTAGATTAGGGTACGAAGTTTTAACGGCGACTTCTGGAAGGGAAGCTGTTTCGGTTATGAAGTTGGCCAAGCCAGCCGTTGTAGTCACAGATGGTAGTATGGATGAGGGGGGCGGTGAGTATGTATGCCGTGAAGCGACGGCCCTAGGAATTCCTACCGTGGTAGTTTCAGGTAAGACTCACCCAGACTTTGTTGGCACTATGATGAGGTTAGGTGCCAAGAAAGTATGTTTGAAGCCTATTGAGATGACCGAACTGTCTCGAATTATCTGTTCAGAGGTTTTAGTCGAGTCATTAAAATCTAGTAAAATCGCATAAATCCCCATTAAAACTTATATTTTTGTCTCAATTGTACGACGGCCTACTTCGTCGTATAGTAAGGAAGTTAATTATTTGAGACGTTTATGTTTAAGCCTGAAGATTCTGGATACGTATTAACAACCCTAGAGAGTGCTCTCGGTTGGGCAAGAAAATATTCTCTATTTACCTACCCATTCGTAACAGCTTGTTGCGGAATGGAGTTCATGGCTTTCAGCTGCTCGCACTATGATTCTGATAGATTTGGTGCTGCTCTTCCAAGATTTACTCCAAGACAATCTGACCTTTTGATGGTGGTGGGCACAATTAATCACAAGCAGGCCCCAGTGCTTCTCCGTGTTTATGAGCAGATGGCAGAGCCTAAATGGGTGGTGGCTTTCGGTGCTTGTGCTTCCTCGGGTGGTTTCTATGATAACTACGCCACCGTTGCCGGGATAGATAAGATTCTTCCAGTTGATATGTATATTCCAGGATGTCCTCCACGTCCTGAGACAGTTATTGACGCTCTGATGCATCTACAGAGGAACATCCAGCGTGCTCGTCAGCCATTAATAGAGCAGCATGGTGGTAAGCAGCCTCATCCAGATCTTCCTGAGCTATTGGGAACGCCGATAGATACAGGCTTGGGTAAGCAGGCTTAGCCAGTATAGCGCCTCTAGGAAAGGTCCCCGGTGTCATCTCTTGATTTTTATATTAAGAGTGTATCATCTTATGAGATCCGTCGCTGGTGCTTCGAAATTCGAGCTTACATTAAGAGATGTCTTGGGGGCTCCGCTGCGAGCATTGATAATAGGTCATGCCAAGCTTCTTTCGCATTCGTTAGCTATGGTTGCCCTCGCGTGGATTTTGAGTACGGAGATGTACGCTTATTCCTCGGACTATGTATTAAAGATTGGGATAGATAATCATAATATCTTAGTGGTGATCCTGCGCAGTCTTCTCGTGCTTTCAATTCTTTTTGCGTTACCGTTGTTATTAGCTGGCATAGCTGTGCCCGTGAGGGCAATTTGGTCTTATGGTCGGTTGGATGTCATACCGTTATTAGGCCTGACACCTAAAACCGTGCTACATGGGTTTCGCTCTATAGTAAGATGTTTGTCGAGTTTGGTATATTCGCTTTTACCGTTAGTGGGGTGTCTTTTCACAATTCAGATGCTGACTCAAAATAAATTATCGCCATGGGCGGAGTTGTTATACTGGGTAGCTGCCGGCATTTTGCTCCTAGTTTTTATAAGGCAATTTTTTATATTAGGGTTGGCTTTGACGTTGGGCGCAGCTGCTCAGATTGATATAAGAATAGCTCAAAGAGCTGTAATGACTGCAACTGGTACACGTTGGATGCAATTAGTCACGTTGATTGCTTGTTGGGGAGCTGTGGCATCCGGGCTAGTCATGTTGGATAGTTTTTATAAACTAAATGTTTGGTTAGTGATATCGGGATTGATTACCTGCTTTTGGGCGTTTTTAGTCTCTTTTACTTTGATAGCACCGCAAGTTGGTTTTGAGTCAGGAGCGTAATTTTATCATTCTAGTATGCGCTTAAAAGATTATTTCATTTTATTAATCCTTCTGTTTTTAAGCGCAGTTTATAACTCCGCCATATTGTCTGCTGTTTTGGGCCGTTACGATGAAGGTATTGTTTTGGTGGGAGCGATGCGGGTTCTTGCTGGCGAGCTCCCGCATCGTGATTTTTGGTCTATCTATCCACCCGGGCAAAGTTTGGTGCTCGCCGAATTATTTAAGATCTTTGGTGTTTCGCTTGAGGTCGAGAGATTTTATGACCTTTCCCTAAGGATAATTACTTCATCGTTAGTTTATGTTTTTTTAAGAAACATCGCGGTGTCACGTCTCCTATCTTTAATTGGATGGGTAAGTTTAACTTTTTGGCTCGGAGCTTTTGAGTTTTCTGGATATCCGGTATTCCCGGCGATAATGATGCTTTTGGTGGCGGCGAGCTTTTTAGCGATATTCGCGAAATCTAAATCTCTCCGGGCTGTATTTGTCGGCGGCCTATTTATTGGCCTTACCACGTTATTTCGATTCGATTTCGGTGTGGTAGGATTAATTAGCTATCTTCTTGCTACCTATGTTTTTCAGAAAGCTTCTCTTTGTAATGTTTCAAAGCCGCTATTGTTTGCGACTCTAGGGGCTGGCTCTTTTATTTTAGCCACATTTGGCCCACTGTCTTACTCGGTGGGGTTTGAAAATCTCTTTACGCAGCTAGTTCTTACTCCAGCAGCGGTAATGCCTAAGTATAGAGCGCTAGCAATTCCTGCTGGATTCACTGCGTTGTCAGCCCCCTTTTATATATGTCCTTTAATTTTAATTTTTAGTCTTTATCTCGCGCTTAATAGATTAAAGATTAGAAGTTTGTTGGCTGGCGAGTTGGAGGATGCAGCAGGGCATATGGTTCGCCGAAGACTAGGTGCTATCCTTTTATTCTTTTCTACTCTCGGATTGTTCTCCCTTAATCAGGCGCTTGTAAGATCGGATATGATTCATCTTCTGCCGCTGATCTTTGTCTGTTCGATCCTATCCCCGATCGTTTTTTATTTGCTAATAGCAGAATTGAGAGCTCGAGTAAGTCCAAAGCTCAGTAGGGCGGCTGTGTTTTCTTTCGCGCTAATATTTTTGATGACTCTGAGCTATCCAGCGGCTTTAAGGATTAAAAAATATCTGAATAGTCGGACTTCTTATCCAGTTTTGTCTCATGGGATCGTATCGAAGGAGCTTGCTAGTTTAGTTAGTTTTATTTCCGCACATACTCATCCGAGCGATAGTATTTATGTTGGAGTAATTAATCACGATAAATTCACTTACAATGATGTTGCTATATATTTTTTAGCGAGAAGAATTATTCCGACCCGATATCATGAGCTGCATCCCGGCGTTACCACTACCCCGCAAGTTCAAAATGTAATAGTCGATGAGCTTGAGAGCTCTTCGCCAAAGCTTCTGATTTTAGCCGATCGTTATATACCAACTGAAGATAATCTAACCTCGGTGGACCTTGGTCTCGATATTCTGGATCTATATATTCAGAGCAAGTTTAAAAAAATTAATGAATTTGGCCCTTATCAAGTTTTTGCGCCTATCGCTGAGAGCTGAGAGTTTGCTCTTTTCTAAAAACTTATTACTTCCTTTACAGAGTAATGCCCTTTTTCATTCTTGGTAATCGTTGCAGCTCCCACATGAGGGCAGTGTTGGAATACGAGGATTGAGTTGGTGTTGAGGGCTTTTTGTAAGAAGGCTTCCTTTTCCTCAAGAAGCTTATACGCCCACAGATCGTAACCCATGTGATATGGCAGCGGCAGGTGATGAGAAGTTGGAATGAGATCGGTGGTGAACATAATGCTTCGACCAGCTCCATCTTGAACCTCTATCCATTGTTGCCCGCTGGTATGTCCGTAGCAGGCATGGACCCAGATACCAGGATATATCTCCTCTGATCCATGAGTAACTTTAGTTTTTACCATCTCAAGCGCGGCGTAATTTTCCTTTAGATAGCTGGCTTTTTCTCTAATGTTGGGGTTTTTAGCCACCGTCATGTTGTCGGCTTGGATATAGTGAGTAGCCTTGGGATAGCATGGCTCAACCTCTTTTCTGCTGGCATCCTTCCATCTTGATATTCCACCACCATGGTCAAAGTGCATGTGTGTTAGAATTACATCTGTGATTGAATTTGGATCGAATCCCCAGTCTTTTACTGGAAAATTATCCACCGCATAAATAGCCTTCTCTTTGTCTGACCACTTATCGCCACACCCAACATCTACCAGAAAGGAGCGCTCACCGTCTTTTATTAAAAGTGAGCGGGTCGCTAGCAGGATTCGATTCTGTTCGTCGCCTGGAATTTTTTGGTTCCATAAATTTTTAGGAACGGAACCGAACATGGAGCCGCCATCCAAGCGAAACCAGCCTAAATTATGAGTGGAGACTTCAAATTTTCCGAATTTCATAAATAAATACTAATTTAGATATTAAAGAATTTACGGGTTGTTTTAGTGAGTATTTCTGCACACTCTTCGTATGAGATTCCTTTGACCTTTGCAACCATTCTGGCAGTGTCGGCGACGAATGCTGGCTCGCATCGCTTGCCTCTGTTTGGTTCGGGAGACATGTATGGGCCGTCTGTCTCAACCATTATCTGCTCTAGCGGTATAGCTTTGACTATTTCTCGGAGCGCATCATTCTTCTTGAAAGTAAGTGTTCCAGGGAACGATACTAAAAAATTTATCGCCCTTAGTCGCTCTGCAAATTTAGCATCTTCAGAAAAGCAATGATAAACACCACCTACTTCAGCAGCGTTATTCTCTTTCAGCATTTTGAATGAATCTTCTCCGGCGTTCCGAGAGTGAATAATTAAGGGCTTTTTCAACTCTTTTGCTAAGTCAATCTGAAATTTAAACCACCGCTCTTGGGCTTCTCTCGGAGCCCAGTCTCTAAAAAAGTCTAAGCCGGTTTCCCCGATTGCAACTACTCTTGGATGTAAAGCTAATTGCCTTAGTCTCTCTGGTTCGAAGGGAGTTTCGGAAGCGTGAGGATGTATCCCTGCGGTAGCCCAAACATTTGGATACTTTTCAGCAAGGGCTATTGCCCGTCCTGCTGATTCAAAGCCAGTGCTCGAGCCTATGCTAACCATTCCTACGACACCTGCGGCGGAGGCACGCGACATGACTTCGTTGAAGTCGGGAGCGTAGTCATCAAAGTCTAAGTGGATGTGGGAGTCTATAATTTGGGGAATCATGGCGTAATAGTAGTTGGTTTTTCTGAATCCAAAAAGATAACCGGCGCAATATAAGGTGGTGAAATTTAAAGCTTGAGCCTAACTATCTGATATTATTAGTTTATAAATATTCACCCTATTTTAGGCACAATAATTTAAGAAAATTTACGAATTGACCGACTTCTAAGCTGTGAGTGCCGCTATCAGCGGTTTAGGGGTTGAGAGTTTATGTTCAAACGGATGTTAGCTTCAGTAGCCATCATGGTGCTCGGTCTTGGAGGCACCGCGTCAGTTTCCCTCGTAGGATACTCTCATATTTCAGAAATATTAGCCGGATATAATCAAAAATTAAGTAATTTGTCATCCGGGTTAAGCGACCTCAGCGACCAATACACACAGATTTTAGAAAAGAGTCGATCTGGTAGTCTTGATAGGGATTCCCTTCTGGAGATCAACAAAGAGATAGCAAGGCTGAGTGCTGCATCTTTTGGTCTTGAAAAAGAAATTACCCAAGATTTAATGGGTGAGGTTACTGAGCACACTATTTACGTGCAGGGTATGACTTTTTTCGCCGCTGTATTTTGTGTGGCATTAGCTCTGTATTTGGCTCGAAAATCAATCAAGCAAATTTCGGGTATCACTACGATGTTGACTGAGGGTGCTTTTAATCTGAGATCTTCTTCGATTGATGTGGCGAGGACATCGGAGGCATTTGCGGCAGGAGCCTCTCAGCAATCGAATGCGATAAAAAGTGTTCAGACTTCAGTAACTGAGATTACCGAGTCAGCCGCAATGAACAGCCAGAGTTCAAAGGACGCGTTGGAGAGTGCCTCTACTACGAGAGATGTAGTTGATAAGACTTTTGATGCATCGCAGACCATGAGCTCGGCTATGCATAATATCGTAGCCGCTGCTAATGCGGCTGCAGATATAATCGGAAAGGTTGATGAGATTGCTTTCCAGACAAACTTGCTTGCCTTAAATGCTGCTGTTGAAGCGGCTAGAGCGGGTGATGCTGGTAGAGGTTTTGCGGTAGTTGCTGAAGAGGTCCGTAATCTAGCTCAAAGAAGTCAGCTCGCTGCAAAGGAAACTGGCGATAAAATTAGATTATCGAAATCTTTGGCAGACCAGGGCGTGCGCGTTGCCGATGAGGTTGCCGATTTAACCAAACAATTAAAAGCTGCTGGACAAATAGCTACAGAGATGGGCACAGCCATTTACTACGCTAGTTCGCAACAGAACGATAATCTTCTCCTTACAAAACAAGCCATTGAGGAGCTGGAGCAGTCTACGGAAAGAAATGCCTCCACAGCTGGAGCCCTTGCCTCTGCCTCAGATGATCTAAAGAGTCAGGCAAATCAAGTTGAATTGGCAATCAGGAAGCTTCAGGCATTAATTTATGGTGAGAAAGATAGCCTCAATTCAAGTGGGTCATCTAATATTGAGACTGAAGTACCGTCTATATCCTCAGAGCATCGAACTTACTAGCTGATTATTCCAATATATTGACCGCTTGATGCCCCAAGGGTAAATTAGTGCTCGTTATTGAGGTTGCGTCCGCTTTTCCATGTCGGGATTCGGCGGCTCCTCGTTTTGTACGGTACAACCTATGAAAGAAGTCTCTGCTGACGATAAGCTCTATCGTATCCGCCACTCTCTGGCACACGTAATGGCCCAAGCTATTTTAGAAATTCGCCCTGGGGCCAGATTAGCCTTCGGTCCGCCTATTGATACCGGTTTTTACTACGATTTTGAG